>JBCBTA010000120.1:0-8244 GCA_039818905.1 Planctomycetota bacterium | reverse complement strand
GCGGGCCTCCTACACCGAGCAGCAGGACATCCGTCACGGCGCAGCGCGGGGTTGGGTGGACCGGATCATCGAGCCCCACCAAACCAGGCGCGAACTCGCCGCGGCTCTCCTGCTCACCCGAGACTGGCCCCGAGATCGCCACTTCGCGACCGGCGTCCTGCAGACCTGACGCCAGACAGATTTGCAATCTCTTGGCCTCCCCCCGCCAAGAAGGGTTGTCCCCCGTGGTGAGGGAGGTACACTCCGCGAACTATGGACGAAAGCGGACAGAAAGCCAAGAACGGTCCAGGACTCGGGGCGGTCATCATTCCGCTCGTGACGTTCGTCGTCGGCTTTGCCGCCGGTCATCTCGTCAGCGACATCGGTGTCGCCGTGAAGCGTCCCAAGGTGCAGCCCTCCACCGGAGGTGTCCACTCCGATCGCGATGCGCGAGACGGCGTGAGGGATCCTCAGGACCTTCCCGCGCCCTCGGATGAAGAGCTGCCGGATCCCGATGCGACTCCCGAGACCGGTTCGGACGACCCCGCCGGCGGCTGAATCGGCCATCGAAGCCACCCACCCTCACGTCGGCGCGCGCGCCCTGAGAGAAGTGGGCGGCGTGTAGACTCCCACTCCATGGTCGATCGCGCCCGAATCACAGATGTCGCCCCACGCGATGGGCTGCAGAACGAACCCGGTCTGATCGCAACAGCCGACAAGGTTCGCCTCGTCGAGATGCTTGCCACGGCGGGCGTTGACGAAGTCGAAGCAACCAGCTTCGTCTCACCCAAGTGGGTTCCACAGCTTGCCGACGCGGCTGACGTTCTGCGTGACGTCTCCGACTTCGCCGAGGGCGTGCGCTATGTCGCGGGAGGTGTGCCGCGTGGCGCGGGACAGACCGGTGCCCGGGTGGACGGCGCACCGCTGCCGGTCTTTTCCGTCCTCGTCCCCAACGAACGTGGCTTCGAGCAGGCACTCGAGGTGCACGAGGCGGGGCTGCCGCTGAAGATCGCGTTGTTCACGGCGGCGTCTGAAACGTTCAGCCAGAAGAACACCAATGCGTCGATCGCCGAGACCATCGAACGCTTCCGGCCGATTGTGCCGCGGGCATTCGAGGCGGACATGCCCATTCGCCTGTACATCTCCTGCGCGATTGCGTGCCCCTTCGAAGGCGCGATCACACCGCTGCAGGTACGAGGCGTCGCCGATGCCCTGCTTGAGCTCGCGCCGGACGACGACCATCGACAGTTGCTCGAGTTGGACCTCGGCGACACTATCGGCGTTGCACATCCGGCGGACATCCTGGCGCTGTGCGCAGCTTTCGACGATTTGACGCCGTGGCTCACGCTGCACCTGCACGACACGCACGGGCGGGCGGCGGCGTGTGTGCACGCTGCGATCGAATCCGGCGTGCGATCGTTCGACGGCTCCGCCGCGGGTCTTGGCGGCTGCCCGTATGCATCGACCCCGGAGCGTCGCGCACCGGGCAACATCGCCACCGAGACACTCGTGCGGGCCTGCATCGATGCCGGACTGACGACGGGTGTCGATCTGGAACTGCTCAGCGAGGCATCTGACTTCGCAGCCGACGTCGTGAAGCAGGCTCGCTCGGAGCACACGTCGTGATCCGGGTCGAGCACCTGCCCGACCCGGCCCGGGGCGTCGCCGAGATCATCCTGGACCGACCGGAGAAGCGCAACGCACTGACGCCCGAGATGCTCCGCGAGATCGTGCGAGCCGCCGACCGCTGCAACGACGACGACGACGTCCGCACGATCGTGCTGCGTGGCGAGGGACGCGCCTTCTGCGCCGGGTTCGACCTCGACCTCTGCCGCGACGACCGGGAGGTCCTTCCCGCGCTGCTGCGGGAGCTGTCCGGCGCGGTGCGTGCCCTGCGCCGCACGCGCACTCCAGTCGTGTGCGCTGCACACGGCGGAGCGATCGCGGGCGGATGCGCACTGCTTGGCGGCGCGGACATCGTGGTCACGGACATGCGCGCGAAGCTCGGCTATCCCGTCACGCGCCTTGGCATCAGCCCTGCAGTCACCACGCCCGCCCTGTGCACCAGCGTCACCGGCTCGGGCGCACGCCGGCTGCTGCTCGCGCCGACGCTCGTCGATGGCCAGACGGCACAGCGCCTCGGCTTGGCCCACCTCGTCGTCGAGACGCCCGAAGACGTGATCGCACGGGCCCAGATCGAAGCGGGCAAACTCGCACGCAAGCCCACGGGTGGCCTCCAGGCAACCAAGGCCTGGATGAATCAGTTGGATGGCACCGCCGACGATCATCCCTTCGATCGCGCGCTGGAGGTCTCGCTCTCGCTGAGCGGCGGCGAGGAGGAACGCGAACTGCTCGCACAGTTCTGGACGACCTGAGGAACACACGATGAGCGAAGTTGCCACACTCAGCGTCGTCGGACGCATCGCCACACTGACACTCAATCGACCGGACAAGCGCAACGCGCTCTCGCAGGACCTGATCGACGCACTGCAAGGGCACGTCGATGCGCTCGGCGCACGGGATGATGTCTCGGTGCTCGTGCTGACCGGAGCCGGCAAGTCGTTCTGCGCCGGCATGGACTTGCGAGCCGTGCTCGGCAACACCGAGGCCCCCAAGCGCATGCTCGGATCGCTGGCGGAACTCACGATCAGTATCCGATCACTGCCCTGCGCGGTACTTGCCCGTGTCACCGGCGCCGCGATTGGTGGTGGCTGTGGCCTTGTTGCAGTCAGTGATCTCTCGATCACGCACCCCGATGCCAAACTCGGATACCCGGAGGTGGACCTGGGGGTGTGTCCCGCGGTCGTTGCGCCGTGGCTCGCGCACTCGATCGGCGCGGGCGCCGCACGCCGCATTCTGCTGCAGGGCGGCACCATGACCGGTCAGCGCGCACACCAGCTTGGATTGGTCACCGAGTGTGTCCCCATCGAGGACATTGATGCGCGCGTCGAGGAGCTTGCGCAGCATCTCGCTTCGGCCGGACCGCTCGCACTCCGCGCGACCAAGACGCAGCTCAACGATCTGGATGCTGATATCGCGTCACAGGTGCGCCAGGGCGCGGCGATATCGGCGACCGTGTTCAACTCGCCGGACGCGCAGGAACGCCTCTCGGCAATCTACGGCCGATAGTGCGCCGACTGGTGAACCGTTTTACTGACTCGACGAACCTGACCGCGCGCCTCCGCCTATACTGCACGCGTTCGAACGCGACGCCGTTGAGCAGGTCCGGAGAGCAAGGCCAGCGGCACGCGAACGTTGCACGATCGAGCCTGTCTGATCAGGAGCCTGCATGAGCGTTCTGCTGCGGTACGAGCGCAGACAAGTCGATGGCCGGGACGACCCGATCATCACGTTGCATCTGCACCAGGCGGAGCGTCCCCTCGTGGTGCTCGATCGCGCGCTTCTGGAATCCATCGACGCGACGCTCGATGCGATTCTCGACGATACGTCGGGGCGTCTGGCCGGCTTCGTGCTGGCGTCGGACAGCCGCGTCTTCGTCGCCGGAGCGGATCTCAAACAGATTATGGGGCTCGACGATCCGGGCCTCCACGAGTACCTCGCCTTCGGCTCGTCGGTGTATGGCCGCATCGCGACGCTGCCCTGTACGACCGTCGCCGCGATCAACGGAGCTGCCCTTGGCGGTGGTCTCGAGATTGCGATGCACTGCGATCACCTGATCGCCGCGGCTCCGCAGCCCAAGGAGCCGGGAGGCGAGATCAAGCCCTACCAGGTTGGTCTGCCTGAAGCCGGGCTGAAGATCTGCCCAGGCTGGGGCGGCACGACGCTGCTCCCGGCGCGGATGGACCCTGCCCGCGCCTTCGAGATGACGGCGACGGGACGCACCATGACGGTGCACGACGCGGCGGAGGCCGGGCTCATCGAGGAACTCGTTGAGCCCGCGACACTGCTGGATCGCGCTGCGACGCTGGCGGCGACCCCCAAGGCGACGCCGCGCGGTGAGCCGGTGTCGATCGCGGAGCCGGACCGTCGTGACGCGGCCCGGCAGGCGCTGGCGCAGGCATCGCTCCCGGACAACGGTCCGGGCGAGGCGATCCGGGCGTGCGCCGAAGCCGGATTTGGCGAGGGATGGCAGGCAGCATTGGCGTGCGAGCGTGACTGGCTCGTGCGACTTCGGAACACGGATGCCGGGCGCGGTGCGATCGAGGCCTTCTTCGCTCGCACGGCAGCACGGTGATGACGCAATGGATGCGCGCCGGTGTCGGCGCGGGTGTACGAGACGGGGAAGGGACCGATGGCAGAGATCAAGGCTGACCTCAAGAAGATGAAGGGCATTTCCGAGAAGGACCAGCAGATGCTGGCCGATGCGGAAGTGCTGCTCGGCCCAGACCCCGCGGAGATCGGGTTCGTCAAGAACCTGTTCTACGGCAACCTGCGCGAGGAACTGGTGTTCCCGTACCCGAGCGGCGACGCCGAGGAGACCGCGCGATGTGATCAGCTGATCGCGGCCCTGGATGACTACCTCCGCAACGAGCATCCCGCCGTTCGCATCGATCAGGACCAGGAGATCCCGGACTGGGTCATCCGTCGCCTGTTCGATCTCGGCGTCATGGGTATGACGATCCCGCGCGAGCACGGCGGTCTCGGCATGGGTGTCACCAGCTACGTGCGCGTGCTGGAGAAGATCGGCGAGTACTGCGGCTCGACGGCCGTGCTCGTCTCGGCCCACCAGTCCATCGGCTGCAAGGCCATCATGCTCTTCGGCAACGACGACCAGAAGCAGCGGTGGCTCCCCCACCTCGCCAAGGACTGGGTCAGCGCCTTCTGCCTCAGTGAGCCCGACGTCGGTTGTGACGCCGGTGGCCAGCAGACGCGCTGCCAGCTCAGCGAGGATGGCACGCACTACATCCTCAATGGCGAGAAGAAGTGGGCCACCAGCGGCGCCATCAGCAACATCTTCACCGTGATGGCCAAGCAGAAGCTCGAGAACGGCAAGGAGCGCGTGACCGCGCTCGTCTGCTCGCCGGACATGCCTGGCATCGAGATCTTCCAGAAAAACCGCAGCAAGTGCGGCATCCGCGGCACTTGGCAGGCACGCATCCGCTTCAAGGACGTGCGCGTGCCGCGCGAGAACCTGCTCCACAAGGAGGGCAAGGGACTCAACGTCGCGCTTACATGCCTCAACTACGGTAGGTGCACCCTGTCCGCCGGCATGCTCGGCGGCGCCACGCGGGCCCGCGACCAAGCCATCAAGTGGGCCCAGACGCGGCATCAGTTCCAGCGCCCGCTCAGCGACTTCGAGCTCGTCCGCGAGAAGGTCGCCCGCATGAGCGCACTGTGCTACGCCATGGACGCCCTCCTGTACATGACCACCGGCTTCCTCGATCGCGGCGATGAGGACATCATGCTGGAGACCGCCATCAGCAAGGTCTTCTGCTCCGAGATGGGCTGGCGCGTGGTCAACGACGCCGTGCAGATCATGGGCGGCGAGTCCTACATGACCGAGAACGAGCTGGAGCGCATCTTCCGCGACAGCCGTATCAACCTCATCGTCGAGGGTGCCAATGAGGTCATGCAGCAGTTCATCTTCGGGTACGGCGGCAAGCCGCTGGCTGAGCAGATGGTCGGCATTCAGGAGCGTCTGACGTGGTCGTCCGACGAGAGTGTCGGCGCCAACCTCTCGCGCATCCTGAGCAGCGCGTTCAACGGCGCGGTGATCAGCAAGGCACTGCCGCTGGCCACTGAACTCTTCCTCGGTATGAAGGGCGCGCAGCCACGGGTCACGAAGCTGCATCCGTCGCTGTCCTCCTACGGCTCGAAGCTGTCGTGGCTCGTCCGCGAGCACTCACACCAGTTCAAGCTGGCCAGCAAGCGCAACGCAGAAAAGATCCTCGAGCGCCAGGCGGTGCAGGCCCGCATCGCCGACAACGCGATCTACCTCCACGTGATGGCCTGCACGCTCAGCAAGCTGGACGCCCAGCTTCGCGCCGGTGCCGACGGCATCGACTTCGAGCGCGATCGCACCGCAGCACTGCACTTCCTCGACCTCGCCGAGGTGTGGATCCGCGAGAACTGGCGGGCCCTGACCGCCAACGCGGACACGTCGATGCGGATCGCGGCCAAGGCGTCGCTCGAGCAGAACGACACGCTGCCCAACGACGCCTTCGCCATCCCCGAGAGCAGCCCGACCGCCAAGGGCAGCGGACGCGTCCTGCCGCAGGATGGCATCAAGCAATTCCCGGGTGACGGATTTGGTGCGCCCGAGCACCATCACCCAGCCCAGCATCATCACGGCTGACACACGCGGACACCGACCGACCAATTCCAACGCAACGGAACACCCAACCATGCCGAAGAAAACCGCGTATCAGACCAAGATCGAACACTTCCAGGTCCTCGATGAGGAAGGCACGCTCGACACGCGCCTCGCCAGGGGGACGCTGGACGACGAGGACGTCGTGTTCCTCTATGAGCAGATGTCGATCTGCCGCCACTACGACGAGATCGCGTTCAAGCTGCAGCGCTCCGGACGCATGGGCACTTACCCGCAGAACAAGGGGCAGGAAGCCGTCGCAGCCGCTGCGGGCCTGGCGATGCGCAAGCGCGGCAGCCGCGACTGGATCGTCCCCTGCTACCGGGAGAACCTCGCGCTGTTCCTCAACGGCCTGCCCATGGAGAAGATCCTGCTCCACTGGATGGGTGACGAGCGGGGCAACCAGATCCCCGACGGCGTGAACATCCTGCCCATCTCCATTCCCATCGGCACCCACCCGCTGCACGCGGCGGGCATCGCATGGGGCCTCAAGTATCGCAAGGAGGACGCCGTCGCCTGCGCTTTCTTCGGCGATGGCGCCACCAGCGAGGGTGACTGCCTGGAGGCGATGAACTTCGCCGGCGCGCTCAAGCTGCCGTGCGTCTTCATCTGCCAGAACAACAAGTGGGCCATCAGCGTGCCGAGCAGCACGCAGACCGGCGCCGAGACGTTCGCGCAGAAGGGTGTCGCCTTTGGTCTTCACTGCGTGCAGTGCGACGGCAACGACATCTTCGCGGTGTACAAGGTCGTCAATGACGCGATCCAGCGGGCACTCAAGGATGGCAAGCCGACCATCATCGAATGCCTCACATACCGCCTCGGTGACCACACCACCGCCGACGACGCCCGGCGCTACCGCGACGAGGCGGAGGTCGAGTCGTGGGTCTCCAAGGATCCGCTCATCCGGACGCGGGCCTACCTGGAATCCAAGGAGCTGTGGGACGACGATAAGCAGTCCGCGCTGGAGGCACGTGCGAAGACCATCGTCGATGAGGTCGTCAAGAACGCCGAGGGCATCGAGGCACCGGAGACGACGGACATCTTCGACTACACCTTCGCCGTGCTCAACGACGAGATCATCCGTCAGCGCGAGACCATGCGGACCACGTCGCTGGGGCAGATGCCGCAGCAGGAAACCCTTCGGACGGGCTGAGGAGCGCCGCATGCTCGTCAAGTTCACAGACGTCAAGGGCAAGGATCTCTGGATCAACCCCCTCTACGTGAAGGCGATCGCCGAAGGCAAACACGGCGTCACCGACATCTACATCACCTATGGCAGCGTCTGGGGGCAGCAGTCCGTGCTGAAGGTCAAGCTGCCCGCCGACGAGGTGGCCTTCCAGATCAGCGCCGCCATGCCGGCAGCTGCGGCGGAGATGGCGGCCATCACCGTGGCGCAGGATGAGGCGCAAACCGGTGCCGCCAGCACCGGCGGCGCCGCGGGAGCCGCGGCTGTCTCGGGATAATCGACAACGTTCACTTAGGCATCAACGACGGAGCGATCGACGCACCATGGCCAACCTCACACTCGTGCAAGCAATCAACCTCGCGCTCACGCAGGAGATGGAAGCGGATGACCGCGTCCTCATCCTGGGTGAGGACGTCGGCAAGAACGGCGGCGTCTTCCGCGTCACCGAAGGCCTGCATCAGCGCTTCGGCGGCGAGCGCGTCGTCGATACGCCACTGGCCGAGAGCGGCATCATGGGATCCGCCATCGGCCTCGCAATGGTCGGCCTCCGACCGATCCCCGAGATCCAGTTCGAAGGCTTCCTCGGACCAGCGTACGACCAGCTCACCAACCACGCCGCCCGCTATCGCACTCGCAGCCGCGGCGCGGTTACGGTGCCCATGACGGTGCGCGTGCCCGTCGGCGGCGGCATCCACGCCCCGGAACTGCACAGCGACTCGCCCGAAGCCATCTACGCCCACACGCCCGGCCTCAAGGTCGTTATGCCTTCGAGTCCGTACGACGCCAAGGGGCTGCTGATCAGCGCCAT
>JBCBTA010000119.1:0-8385 GCA_039818905.1 Planctomycetota bacterium | reverse complement strand
TGCTGCAGGACGAATGAAGGAGCGTCATGACGACTCGCATCTTGCTCGCCGGCTTCGCCGCACTCGCGCTGACCGCCGCCGCGACTGCAGACTCGACCGTGTCCACCGTGGACATCGTCACCCTGAAGGACGGCCGCAGCATCCAGGCGCCCATCCTCAAGGAGACCGCCGACACCATCTGGCTCGACATGGGCTTTGACGTCCTCGCCGTGCCGCGCTCCGACGTGCTCTCCGTCCTTCGGGCCGAGAATGAGCCGCAGGCGACCGGATCGCGCGCCGATCTCTTCGCCAGCGCGAACAAGCTTCCCGAGCGCAGTCCGCAGGAGCACGCCAAGCTGATCGGCGAGGCTGTGGTCAAGGTCTCGACGCCCTCGGGTCTCGGCTCGGGCTTCGTCATTCATCCCGACGGCTACGCCATCACCAACGCCCACGTGATCCAGGGCGAGACGCGCATCAAGGCGACCGTCTTCGAGCAGGAGCGCATGCAGTTTCGGCGCGTCAATGTTGACGACGTCGAGATCATCGCGGTCAACAACCACACCGACCTCGCGCTCATCAAGATGACCCATCCCGACGGCAAGCCCTTCACCACCGTCTACGTGCAGGGGGCCGAGAGCCTCGACGTCGGCGAGGAGGTCTTCGCCATCGGCAACCCACTCGGCCTGGAGCGCACGCTCTCGACCGGCGTGGTCGCCACCACCAACCGCAGCTTCGAGGGACTGACATTCGTTCAGACCACCGCCGAGATCAACCCCGGCAACTCCGGCGGCCCGCTCTTCAACAGCCGCGGCGAGGTCATTGGCGTCATCAACATGGGTGTGCCATCCGCCGTCGCCGACGGCATTGGCTTCGCCATTCCTGCCCGCTACGTCCGCGACTTCATCCGCAATCGTGAGGCCTTCGCCTACGACAAGGAGAATCCGAACAGCGGCTATGCGTACAAGTCGCCCCCGCCCCGGGCCGAGTTCAATCCGCCCGAGGTCCTCGACGACGCCACCGCCGATGACATGTAACCTCTTCGCTCGCCGGAACGGTCCCGGCGAGCCACGTCCGCGGCCTCCCGCCGCTCTGCCTCATTGCACTGCGCCCGCCTGGAGCGCCGCGAACAACCAACAGGAACCATCCATGAGAATCACACAGCTCGCAGCCGTGACGCTCGTCACGACCATGCTGGCGCCCGCTGCGCTTGCCGAGAAGGTCACCATCGCCGAGATCGCGCCGCCCAGCGCCGCGGTCATCATCGGCGTGGACGACTTCTCCACCATGAAGGCCGCCTTCGATCGCACCGGCTTCCGGGCGATCTGGGACGAGCCCTCCGTGCAGGAGTGGGTCGAGGAGATGTCCGAGGAGATGCTCGAAGAGTTCACCGACATGCTCGATGAGCTCGACGCCGACATGGAGGACATCTCCACGCCGACGGGTGCAGCCGGCGCAGCCCTCTGGCTCGTCGAGACCGATCCCGACGCCGATGAGGCGCAGACTCCCATGCATACGCTCGCCTTCGGCGACTTCGGCGACGGTGCCGACGACATGCACAAGACCATCATGTCCGCCTTCGAGAAGGGGCAGGACGAGGACTCCATCGTCCTCACCGAAGACACCTTCGGCGATGCCACCATCTACACCGTCAAGATGCTCGAGCTCGAAGAGGATGACGTTGACGAGATGGACGATGAGTGGGCCGACTGGGAAGAGGACTGGGGCGATGACGATCCCTTCCAGCTCGACACCATGTTCTACGCCCGGGCCGACAACCACCTGTTCATGTGCACCAGCCTCAGCGATCTTGAGAACGCGCTGGAGCGCGTCGCCGGTGAGCGTCGCGCCTCGGCTTTCGACTCCGCCGACTTCTCCGGTGTCCGCTCCAAGTTCGGGGCGCACCACGCCTACGCGGTCGTGCTCAACGCTCCGCTGTACGAGCTCGCCGACAGCTTTGATCGGGCCAACGAGGATGACCCCGCCGGCAATCCCCCCATCATGCCCCTGCTCGACGCGCTCGGCCTGAGCGACGTCAAGGCCTTCGGTATGAGCCTGACCTTCGACGGTGACGTCGGCATGGTCGAGTCCACGCTCGCCGTGCTCCTCCCGCGCAAGCGCGGCATCTTCTCGCTGATCGATGTCCCCGAGCAGCCGCTGACCCCGCCCGCATTCGCCAACGCGGACGCCAGCTCCGTTGGCATGTTCCAGTTCGACATCGCAGGCCTGCTTCCGCTGCTGCAGAACATCGCCAACACCCTGCCGCCCGAGATGGGACAGCAGATGCTGATGAGCCTCACCATGGCCCAGCAGATGGCCCAGCCCATCCTCAGCAACCTCGGCCCGGAGATGTACACCGTCTCCAGCTACGCGCAGCCGCTGAATGCCGAGAGCCAGCGCATGCTCTTCGCCATCAAGGCCAAGGACACCAACGCACTCTCCAACGCGCTCGGCGCCAACCTCGGCATGTTCGGACTGCGGAACCGTGAGTTCCAGGGCGGCCAGATCTGGCAGGCTCCCGAGGGTGGCGGCGGTCCGATGGCCGCGCTCAGCCAGATCGCCATCGGTGTCGGCGCCGGCTTCTTCATGGTTGGCGACACGCTCAGCGTCGAGAGCGCCATGCGCCAGGCCGCCATGGGTGACGCCGCCAGCCTCGGCAACGAGGCGCGCTTCGTGAAGGCGGCTCGGGCCATCCGCAAGTCCGGCCTTGCCTTCTCATACTCCAACACGCGCCGCGAGGTGGAGTACTACAACTGGCTGCGCAACAACGTCGATACCGTCGTCGATGCCCAGATGGATGCCATGTTCGGGGCCGATCTCCCCGCCGACGAGCGGGCCATGATCGCCGACGAGATGCGCACCCAGTGGGAGTGGCTCAGCGAGCTGCCGGACCTCGGCGTCATCAGCCGCCACATCGGCGATACCATCGGTGAGTTCCACCTGACCGACGATGGCATCATCGGCAGGACCTTCATGCTTCGCCCCGCCGAGTAAGCCGGGCGCAAGCATCACACGAGGCGACAAGGGGCGGGCGCCGCAGTGGCTCCCGCCCTTTTTCATGCGCTTCTGCGTCTACGTTCGTGATGGGATGCGATCACTCGCCGGCGGCTGCGGTCAGCTTGCGGCTGAGGGCACCCTCAACCACCAGTTCGCTCGAACGCGCATCAGCTGTCTCGGACTCGTCCGGCCAGATGATCTCGACCGACGCATCAAACAGTCCCAGAAGTGCCTGCAGCTGGCCGCCGATGCTCCGCTTCGCCTCGGCGAGGTAACGGCTCTCGTTCTTCACGAACAGATCCGCTGCCTGCGTCTGCGCGACCTCCATCAACTTCGACTGCGTCGGTGCGTTCATCTGAATGACATCGAGCAGGCCAAGGATGCGCCCCGCCTGAATGTCGTAGGGCTCCACGTCACTCAGACGCAGCGTCCCTTCCACCTCGCTGAGGTTCAGCCGGAAACGACCACTCCCGAGGTCCTCGACATCCGTCGAGCGCACACGGTTGAGATCCACGTAGTACTGCTTCTCAAAGGAGAAGATCATCGCGATCTTCGCCTGGCTCAGCAGCAGCGGCGGGATCCATGACCATCCCTTGGTGCTCGTCGCGATCTCTTTGGCGTGCACCTCGAGACCAACGAGCTTGCCCACCGCGCGGACGCGCTCGGCCACCATCTCCGTCCCCACCGTCATCACCGGAGCGGCGGCGCCCTTCTTGCGGAAGAACATCAGGATGAGGCCGAGCAGAAGAACCCCGACCGCGACACCCGCGAGAATCAGCACGAATTCAGTCATAGCAACACCTTTGGGATTTCACGCCCAACGCTTGCGTCAGGCCCTGCTCAGGCGCGCCAGGGGCCATTCACACTCCGGCAGTCGCCTGCTGCGGCGATGGGGCCGCCGCTTCCTTCTCCACCGGAGCCGCTGGCCTCGCGCGCTCATCGGTTGCTGCCTCATCCCCGCCACTGCGCTCCCGCTCGGGAAGGCGACCCACCTCAAGGCTGCGAATCAGGCAGTGCACTGCGGCTGAAAACAGGCCCAGCACGACGAAGAAACCCACGATGGCCACCACCGCCACCAGGAACTTCGGCATACCCCACAGCGATGCGATCAGTCCATCAATGGCCTTCTGCACACCGGGCACGGGGCGAAACACGCCGCGAACCTGACCCCAGACGGGAATCGAGATCAGCATCAGGGCAGGAATGCCCGTCGGAATCGCGCGAAGCAGATATCCCGCCGACTGCGCCGGGCGACGCGACCACACGTCCAGAACGCCCGCCGCCATGATCAGCACACCCGCAACCGCGCGGGCCGCCATCAGCGGCAGAATCTCGACACCGGAAATCACCAACGGCGCCGCACCGGCGCCGAAGATCTGCGAAGGCATCGCCGGCTCGGCGAGCACCGCGCACGCGGAGATCACCGCGCCGCAGCACACCAGCGCAAGACCCGGACCCTGCTTGAAGAAGCCGAGCACTGTCAGAACGCCGATGCCGCCGGTGACGACCACCGTCAGTTCGAACATCGCGACCCACCAGTCTGGGTGCATCGCCGCGAGCACGAACATCACGCAGGCGCTCAGCCCGCTGAGGCCGCACAGCAGCAGCGCCACCCATCGCGTCAGGCGCGACACACCCGACAGCACCGCGCCAAGGCCGCGCGACACTCCGGAACTGCCAATGCCCGTGCTGGACTCCGTCGTCATCTTCGCTTGCCCATTCTCCACCGCAGAAGCGGGGATCGAGTGTAGCCGCTCACCCGCGGCATCGTTCCCGTGACGTGTCTTACGCCGCCGAGCGGAAAAGGGTCGCTCGACTTCGCCCGCCACGCTTGCTGGCGTACAAAGCCCTATCGGCAAAACGACGCAGTTCCGCCGGTGAACCTGCCCCATCCAGCTTCCGCATCGACACCCCGATGGACATTCCCGGCCACGGACAAGGCAATCCCTCACCGGCCGGATGCTCACTGAAGCACTCGATCAGGCGGTTTGCCACCCGCTGGGCCCGCTCGCCGTCCACGTCGTACAGCGCCACGAACAGCTCGTCGCCGCCCATCCGGCCGGCAAGATCGCCATCGCGCAGGTGGGCCTGCAGCAGGTCCCCCGCCGCCGCCAACGCTTCGTCGCCCTTCTCATGGCCGCAGGTGTCGTTGAGCTGCTTGAAGTGATCCAGGTCGATCGCCAGCAGAGCCAGCTCCGTCCCGCGCCGAACCGACCGATCGAACAGGGCACGGAGGCCGCGCTCGAAGCCGCGCCGATTGGCAAGGCCCGTCAGCTCGTCCGTCATCGACAGCGTGGTCAGATGCGCGTAGCGCTTGCGCGCCTCGCGCTCCACCAGAGCATTCATCTCGCGCCGGACGCGGGCCGCCTCCAGCCGATCCCGATGTGCCGACGACAGCGCAGCGTGCATTGCGCGAGCAAGCTCCGCCAGCTCGTGTTCCTCATCGATCGCAAGCAGAACATCGAACGATGCCTCGCGATCCGCCTGCGCCACCGATTCGATGCGCGCGATCATGCGCGTGCGATCCGCCGCGGCTCGCGTCGCCGGCATCACCACGAGCAGAATCGCAAACAGCACACCCACCGCGGTGCCCGCCGGCAGCGCGAACAGCACGCTGCTGCGCAGTTCATAGCCGAGGGCCGCGCCGGTCAGTACCGACAGCCCCGTCATTCCCGCAACACCAATGACCATGAGCACAGCTCGCGTCGCAGTCCCAAGTGGACGACGCATGTGCTCTGCAATCTCGGTCAACGCCTCCGCGTCGCCTCGCTGCTCGGCTTCGATCATGCCTTCGGATCCGTGTTCGTGCCCTGTGACATCCGCGCACGCGACTCCCGCGGTGCGCCTCCGCCCCCCAGATCGGGCATTCCGCTCGCTCGGTTGGGCGCGACACGCAAACTCGCGTCCGGGAACCCGCGCCAGCCGCGCCAGGCGGCATCGCCGAATGTCCCACGAAAACACAGAGCAATAACTGTTTGCGGACGACCTCAGGTCGCGGATGGGTGCCAGATCGTCTTCATCTCGACGAACGGCTCGATCCACCACGGACTCTCGCACGCGTCATCGGCCGACCAACCATCGACGCCGACCTCGCGCACCGTCACGCGCTTCACGTTCTCGGCGGCGCCCAGACGAAGCGTCCGGCCCTCCTCCTCCGACAGATCCGCGGCGTGCACCGCATCGATCTCCCGGTGCGAAGCGATCCACCCCAGCAGCTCGGCCCGCGATCCCGTCAACACGTTGACCACGCCCGCCGGCACGTCGCTCGTCTGACACACCTCGCCGAAGAGCGCCGATGCGATCGGGTGGCGCTCACTGCCCACCGCGATCACCGTGCATCCGGCGCACAGCGGCGGCGCCAGCAGCGACACCAATCCCAGCAGCGACGGCTCCTCCGGCGCAACCACGCTCACCACACCCGTCGCCTCGGGCACCGTAAACGTGTAGTACGGCCCGGCGACAGGATTGTGACACCCCATCACCTGCGTGAACTTGTCCGCCCATCCGGCAAACGCCACCAGCCGATCCGCGCTGGCCCCGACTTCTGCCCGTGCATCACGCAACGACATGCCGCTCGTCGCACGGATCGCGGCGACGAACTCCTCGCTCTTGCCCTCGAGCATCTCAGCCATGCGATACAGGATCTGCCCGCGGTTGTACGCCGTGCGCTTGGCCCATCCGCCGGCAGCCTTGCGCGCAGCACCGACTGCATCGCGAAGATCCTTCCGCGACGCGTGGCACACGTGCCCGAGAACATCCCACTCCGGCGAGCGCACCATCATCGACCGTCCCGACTCGCTGCGCGGGAACGCCCCGTTGATGTAGAGCTTGTACGTCTTGGTCACATTGAGTCGTTCAACCATGGGTTCCTCAATTCACCGCAGAGGCGCGGAGGACGCAGAGAAAGACAGGGGTTCAGGATTGTGTCATCACAAGCCGCTTCACACCATCGCGCAACAGCGGAACATTGAAGTTGATGAGTAGTGCAACGGACTTCTCCGTCAGTCGCAGATAGGTCAAGACCTGTGCCTCATGAATTGACTCAAGGTGAGACACTGCCTTGACCTCAATGAGAACTGTGTCTTCCACGACAAGATCCAACCGATATCCAGCGCCCAGTTCCCGCCCCTTGTATCGCACAGGCAAAGCGACCTGCCGCTGTACCTTCAGGCCAGTCTCCATGAGTTCAAACGCAAGACACTCTTCATATACGGACTCGAGCAATCCCGGGCCCATTGCCCGATGCACTTCGATGGCCGCACCAAGAATTCGCTCGGTCAACTCCGAAGCCGGCCATTCCCGTCCAAGCCGCATCTGTCCGTCCCCAATTCTTGATCTCAGCCTTCCTCTCTGCGTGCTCAGCGCCTCGGCGGTGATCTCCTTCACAGCCGCACGTACGCACGCAGGCCCTGCAGGCCACCTTCGCGACCGAAGCCGCTCTCCTTGAACCCGCCGAAGGGAGCCGCGGCGTCGAACTTGTTGAACGTGTTGCACCAGATCACGCCCGCCTTCAGACGACCGGCAACCTCGAACACCTTGCTGCCCTTGTCCGTCCAGATGCCCGCGCTCAACCCGTAGGGCGTGTTGTTGGCCCGCATCAGCGCCTCTTCCGGCGTGCGGAACGTCATCACCGACAGCACCGGCCCGAAGATCTCCTCCTGCGCGACGCGATGGCTCTGCTGCACGTTCGTGAAGAAGCACGGCCGGACCCAGTACCCCTTCTTGGGACGCACGCCGTCGGCCCACCACCGGTTGGTCGGTGTGCACAACTCGGCCCCTTCCTCGACGCCGATCTTCAGGTACCGCTCGATCGTCTCCAGCTGCGCACTGCTGTTGATCGCGCCGACATCCGTGTTCTTGTCCAGCGGATCGCCGACGTGCAGCGTCGCCATGCGGATCTTCAGCTTCTCGACGACCAGATCACGGATGCCCTCCTGCACGAACAGGCGCGAGCCGGCGCAGCAGACGTGGCCCTGGTTGAAGTAGATGCCCTGGATGATGCCTTCGATCGCCTGATCGATGCTGGCGTCGTCGAAGATGATGTTGGGGCTCTTGCCGCCCAGCTCCAGCGTGATCGGAATGCCGCGCTCCGCGGCTGTCGCCGCCAGCTTCTTCCCGACCTCGGTGCTCCCGGTGAAGGCGAGCTTGTCGATGTCCTCGTGACCCGCAAGAGCGGCGCCCGTGCGCCCATCGCCCGTCACGATGTTCACCACACCCGGCGGCAGCTCGACTTCCTCGAAGATCTCCGCCAGGCGCAGCAGTGTCAGCGGCGTCGTCTCCGCGGGCTTGATCACGACCGTGTTGCCGCAGGCCAGGGCCGGCGCGATCTTCCACGCCGCCATCAGCAGCGGGAAGTTCCACGGGATGATCTGGCCGCAGACGCCGCGCGGCTCGGGCGTGCGCCCGGCGAAG
>JBCBTA010000118.1:0-8385 GCA_039818905.1 Planctomycetota bacterium | reverse complement strand
GATCCTCGGGCGCGATGCTCCGCTGCCGGAGGGTGTGCGTCACAGCGACCGTCCCGAACAATTGACGATTGAACAGCTCGTCGAGCTTGCCGGGCTTTCAGACGGCGGCGCACAGCCATAGCGGGCTATCCTGCCGCCATGCGCATCGGCATCATCGGCGGTACAGGAATCGGTGAACGGCTCGTCGCGGAACTCGGCGGCGATGCGCCGCAGCCGCAGGCGGTAGACACGCCCTTCGGCCCGCCCAGCGCGGATCTCCTTCTGACGACGCTTCGTCCAGATGGCGGTCAGGCGGTTGATGTCGCGCTGCTGTCTCGGCACGGTGACGGCCATGCCGTTCCTCCCCACATGCTGCCCGCCCGGGCCAACATCTATGCGATGAAGGCGCTCGGCGTGACGCACATCGTCGCGACCGGTGCGGTCGGCTCACTGCGCGAGGAGATTCGTCCGGGTGAGGTGGTCGTCTGCGATCAGCTCATCGATCGGACCGCCGGCCGCGCCCGGACCTTCTTCGATGATCTGGCGGTACACGTCGAGTTCGCCGAGCCCTTCTGCCCCGTCATGAGACAATGGCTGCTCGACGCATCGCCCGCTGCGGGTGTGAAGGTCCACCCCACCGGGGCATGTGTCGTGATTGATGGACCCTCGTTCTCCACCCGGGCGGAATCACTGATGCACCGGCAGTGGGGCGCGGACCTCGTCGGGATGACCGTCCTCCCGGAGGCGCGGCTTGCGCGGGAGGCGGAAATTGCGTATGCCATGCTTGCGCTGCCAACGGACGACGATGCGTGGCGACCCCGCGCAGTCGATGCGCCCTCGGAGTCGCTGCTGACGGAGATCATCGGCAACCTGCAGCGGGCGTCCGACGCGGCGCTGCGGGTGCTGCAGTCTGCTCTGGCGGATGTTGCCGCCCTGCGCGCGCACACCAGCCCGGCACATGATGCGCTTCGTCACGCCGTGTGGACCAGCTCCATCAGCGTGGAGACAGCGTCACGCCTGGGCATGTTGCTAGAACGACATGTGTCCAACGAACGGTGAAGCCTGCCGTCAGCCCGTTGACCCGATCTTGGCGACCACCGCCGACTGCTCGGCGACGATCTGATCCGCCACTTCGCGGCGATGGACATCGACCTCACGAGGGAACTCGAAGGCGACGCGCACTCGGTCACCCTTGATGCTCGCGATCCGTACGATGCCGGTCGGGTTGTTCGGGTCGCCGATGACGACCTCTTCTCCCTCGCGTCTGGTGATTACCAGCATTGCTCGGGACCTCCTGCCCTAATTGACCATCCCACCGGGCGACGAGCATACCAGACCTCGCTGTGGGAGGAAGCGCCACGTTGAGACTTCCGGATGGTTCGCAGCCGCTAGCTTGACCCAGCTTCACTCGACGGCTTCGACGCCGGTGACTTCGGGCACGTGGTCCTTCAGATTCCGCTCCACGCCCACCTTCAGCGTCATCAGACTCGATGGGCAGCCGACGCATGCGCCGTGCAGGCGGATGCGGACCACGCCGCCGGTCGTGATCTCCACCAGCTCAAGGTCGCCACCGTCACTTTGCACCGCTGGTCGGATCGCATCGATCACGGTGCGGACTCGTTCTTCCATCGAGGCACCTGCTGCTGCTGGGATCCCGGTCATGTCATCTCCTTGACCTGGGCATGGTAGTCGCCGCGAGCCCCTCAGTCACCGCCAGACTTCCGCGGTGCATGTGCAGAGGCGTAGAATCACGGTCATGACCATGTACGCGTTGCGATCGCTGAGCCCACTGCTCTTCGCCGTCATCCTTGCACTTGGAGGATGTGCATCGTCGGGTTCGACGACCGGAGAGGATGGCGGGCCGCCCCTCTCGGTCGCGTTGGAGAAGGACGCCGACCCCGGCAAGCGCGTCAAGGCGCTCCGCCGGGCCGAGGCGGAAATCCGCTCCGGCGAGATCGACGCCGCCTCCGTGCGAGAACTGCTTAAGTCGGTTGCGTGGAGCCGCTCCAACCCGCCGCAGGTCCGCACCGCGGCGATCTCGGCGATCCATGCCGACGAGGCTCAGCTCGAGGACACCCGGACCATGCTGCGCCTGATGCTTCCGACGGAGGCGGCTTGGCGTCAGTGGAAGGTCATCGAGTACATCGGCGACATCGCGGCGGACGAGGGGTGGACCGATCTTGCCCCCGGCTTCGTGGTGTCGTGGTCCCGCTACTTCAAGGGCATGCCCGATCGACAGCGCCCGGAGTACGACGCCATCGTCAAGCTCTTTCCCGAACAGCCCGCCGAGGAGATCGTCTTCGACGTCTTCGTCGGTCGCTTTGACCTTATCGAGCTGCGGGAGCGCGAGCGGCTCGCGGCGTGGTCACTGCTCCGAAGGCTCGATCCCGACAACGTCCATGCCGGTCACCTCCTGCTGCGCACCAGCGCATCGGAGCGTGACGGCGATGAGATCCTCGAGACGCTCTACGCCGCGGCGCGCGACCTCCGCGCCATTCCCGAGACGGGAGAGCAGCTCGAATGGGTTCGCACCATGCGGGCTGGCGAAAATCGCGCGTTCTGGGAGCAGTGCCGCGAGCACGTGCAGAGCTTGAGCACATCACAGATCGAGGGCTTTGCATTGCGGCATGCCTCCGGCGTCCGCTGGGCTGCCATGCATGAGCCGTCGTGGCTTGGCATGGACAGGCAGCAGTTGCTGGATGTGCTCGAAGGCAAGCTCGATGGCCGCAAACATGCGTTCCGTGGGGCGGCTTCGGGCGGGCAGGGAGAGCGGTTCCGCCACGCAAAGGACGACCTCTCCTGGGGCGACACGCTGCTGGCGCTGATCGCGGTCCGTGCCGTCGATGATCCGGACATCATCGCAGCACTCTTCGTGCAGGCCGATGAGGACAACGTCGATGTCTCCACCGAGTACGGCGGCGTTCTCGATGCGGCGCCCGATGGCGCAACAGGCTTCGTCGCTACGCTCTACCCGCCGCGGCCCGCTCAACGGGTCAGCGATCGACGTTTCATCGCATCGCAGGACATGATCGATGCCGGTGCGTGCGCGTTGTTCCACTACCACTTCCATGCCACGGATCACAACAACGACCGGTTTGCCGGACCGAGTGATGGTGACATCGAGTACGCCCGACTTCGCGGCCGGGCGTCCATCGTCTTCACCTTCCTCGATCGTGAGCGGCTCAACGCCGACTATTACCAGCCGAGTGGCACGCGGCTCGACCTCGGCATTCTGCGCCGGCCCTGACACTCCATGATCCACGCCATCGTCCTCGGGCTTTACATCACTCTCGGCATGCGCGAGCTCTTCGCCGCCGAGGCCGCTGCCGATCCGTTTCCGCTGCTTCGCTTGTCACCGGCGAGCGCCATCCTCTGGTCGCTGGTCGCTCTGGCTGTCGTCGTGCAGCTCACAGGCGTCCTGGTGTGGCGCGAATCGCGGCGGCTCGACCGAACGGGGCTTCCACGCCACGTCGATCGGGCCCACACCATCGTGCAGGTCTCCCGATATGCCATCTTGCTCGTCTTCGCCGGCAATGTCTTCGTGCTCGGTTGGCTCGATGCCATTCGCCAGGTCACCGGCGATCTCGTGCTCATCGACGAACTGCTCGCGCTGCTCCCGCCTCTCGCAGCATTGTGCGCAGGGTGGTGGAGCCTGCATCCGATCGATCGGCGGCTGCGCGAAGCGGTGCTCCTCGGCATGCTTGATGCCGGCGAACCGCCGCCCAGCCTGCCGACGCGACTGCAGTACGTCGCCGAGCACCTTCGGCATCAGGTCCTGCTGATCGCCGTTCCGGTCCTGATGATCAGCACCTGGTGGGAAGTGCTCGATCGTGCCGCGCGTGTCGCGGTGGAGCGGTGGGCGTTCCTGGCGGAGGCGACGTGGATGGAGTGGGCACTTGGGGCGACACACTTCGGTGGCGTCTTCCTGATCCTCGCCGTGATGCCCGTCCTGCTTCGGTGGATGTGGCGCACCACGCCGCTTGGGGCAGGGCCGCTTCGGGATCGGCTCCAGGCCATGTGCCGACGGCACCGGATCCGCGTGCGTGAGCTGCTCGTGTGGCACTCGCATCACGGCATGATCAACGGCGCGCTCGTGGGCATCGTCCCACCGTTCCGCTACATCCTGCTCACAGATGCGCTGCTGCAGCGGCTACCTGGTACGCAGGTCGAGGCGGTCATGGCACACGAGATCGCCCACGCGCGGCGGCGGCATCTCCCGTGGATGCTTGCCGTGATGGTCGTCACGCTCGGGCTGAGCTGGGCCCTCGCGACATGGCTCATCGGCGACCGGCTCGCCGGGGCATCGGGCGCCACGCATGCGCTGTCGGTCGGATCCGTGTCGATCGTGCTGACGATCCTGGTCTTCGGACACGTCAGCCGCCGGTTCGAGCAGCAGGCCGACGCCTTTGCGGCCCAGCATCTGTCGGTCGATCCCGAAGCGGGCGCGAGAGACGGTCGAATCCTCCCCGCCGCGGCGGGAGCGATGGCGGCTGCCCTGGGCTCGGTCGCAAGGCTCAATCGTGCCGAGCCGGACCGCTTCTCCTTCCGGCACGGCTCCATCTCTGCGCGGCAGCGCAGACTGCGCGCCATCGTGGGACTCCCGATCGACCGGCTCCCGATCGATCGCCAGGTCCGCGCTCTCAAGCTGCTCGCCATCGCGGGGATCGTGCTCATGGCAGCGCTTGCCTGGTGGAGGCCGCACCTGTTCCTGACAGAGACGAGCCACCCACCGGAATCCGGGGACAGGTACACTATGGACGCATGCGGTTTACCAAGATGCACGCCGCCGGCAATGACTACGTCGTCCTTGACGCATTCGAGGAGTCGGCGGTCCTCGACATCCCCGATGCGCCCGCCTTCGCACGACACGTGTGCGATCGTCGCATGGGTGTCGGGGCCGATGGTCTGATCATCGTGGCGCCGCCCGCCCAGGGCGTCGCGGCCGATGGCGCCATGCTGATTCTCAACGCAGATGGTTCCTCCGGTGGCATGTGCGGGAACGGCATGCGCTGCGCCACCAAAGTGCTGTGTGATCACGGGCACGCAGGGTCGGACGAGCATGGTCGGGTCTTCATCCATCTGGGCGGCCGGACACACTCGGTCAACGCCTTCTTCGATGATGATGGACGCGTCGAGACGGTATGCACGGATCTCGGCAAGCCGATGCTCGAACTCGCACAGATCCCCGTCGATGCTGAGAAGCTCGAGGCGCATCCCGAGTCACACACGCACTGCATCGATGAACAACCGCTCGTCTTCGTCTCGATGGGCAATCCGCACGCAGTGCTGTTCACGTCCGAGGCCGAGTCGCTGCTGTTCTCGCTCGGGCCCACTCTGGAGCGGCATCCGGCGTTTCCCGAGCGCACCAACGTCCACTTTGTGCAGGTCAACGATCCGCAGAGTGCCACGGTCCTGTCCTGGGAGCGGGGGGTCGGTCATACGCTCGCCTGCGGCTCGGGTGTCTGTGCGGTCGCCGTCGCCGGGCATCTCACAGGACGGCTCGCGCGCGATCCCGTGATGCACGTTCCTGGAGGAGACCTCATCACGCGATGGGATCCCGCGAATGACCACGTGTATCTCACCGGTCCCGTGCGCCGGGTGTATGAAGGCACGATCGATGTCTGAGCGTGTCCTGCCACTGCAGTCGCCGTCCATCACGACACGCCGGCTGACGCTTCGGCTTCTGTGTCCGGACGACGCCGCTCCCATTCAGAAGCTTGCCGGCGCGAAGGAAGTCGCCGACACCACGCTGCGCATTCCGCATCCCTATGCGGATGGCGAAGCGGAGCGCTTCATCGGGCAGTCAGACGAGTGGTTTCGGCAGGATGCCGGGCTCCATCTGGCGATCCTCCACGAGGAGGACCTGATCGGCGTCATCGGGTTGACCCTGGAGGCGGATAGATGCGCGGAGGTCGGCTACTGGATTGGCGTCCCGTACTGGAATCGGGGGTTTGCCACCGAGGCGCTTGGGGCGATCGTTGCGTTCGCCTTCTCCGACACATCGATCACTCTCCTTCACGCGTGCCACTTCTCACGAAATGCCGCTTCCGGCCGCGTGCTTGAAAAGGCGGGGTTCCACTGGCAGCGGAATCAGACCCACGTTTGTATGAAGGCGGGCAAACCCGAGCCCGCGGAGCGATTCACGCTGGAGCGCGAACCTTTTCTTGCGTCGAGGTGACGCCCGCTACAGTGTGCTCGGAGGTACGCGATGCGAACGGACACCGCTCCCATGATCGACTTCACGCCCGCCGATGAGATCGGTCGCCGCGTGATGTTCACCCCAGGCCCCGTCACCTGTTCCCGAACCGTGCTCGAAGCCGGGGCGGTCGATGTGGGATCGTGGGACTCCGACACCACCGATGCCGTCGAGGAGTGCCGCAATCGACTGCTGGCGATCTGTCACAATCGCGACGACCTCGCCGTCACACTCCTGCCCGGCTCCGGGACCTACGGCGTCGAAGCGATCATGGGCTCAGCCGTACCGCAGGGCGGCAGGATTCTCATCCTTCGCAATGGCATGTACGGCCAACGCCTCGTTGACATTGCGACAGAGCTTGAGATCGACCACGTCATCGTCGATCAGCCGGAGAACATGCGACACGACGCCGCGGCTGTCGCTGTCGCGCTGACGGCCAACCCCGACGTCTCGCACGTCGTGACCTGTCACTGCGAGACGACGTCCGGCGTGCTGAATCGGCTCGACGAGTTGGGTCCGGTTATCGCCCGGCACGGCAAGCGAATGCTGGTGGACGCCATGGCGACGTTCGCGGGCTACGAGGTCGGCCCTGGTGCACCGATCGACTTCGACATCGCGCCGATCGATCACATCGTGGCATCCGCCAACAAGTGCGTGCAGGGGGTTCCCGGGCTGTCGTACATCATCTCGCGCAAGGACGCCCTGCAGCGGGCTGCGGGCAACGCACGGTCGATGAGTCTCGACGTCGCAGCCCAGAACGAGTTGATGAACAAGACGGGGCGCTTCCGCTACACGCCGCCGACCCACGCCCTGCGCTCTTTCCTGCAGGCACTGCGGGAGCTGGAGGCCGAGGGCGGCGTGCCCGCGCGGGCTCAGCGGTACCGCGAGAATCAGCAGTTGGCCATCGAGCGCCTCGGCGCGATCGGCATCCGGCCCTACGTCGAGGCGGAGCACCGCAGTCACGTCAACACGACATTCCTCTATCCCACGCCCGACTTCGACTTCATTGCCTTCAAGGACGGACTTCGGGCCCGCGGCTACATCATCTTCCCTCAGAAGGTGACCAAGGCGGACACGTTCCGCGTTGGATCCATCGGCAACATCGGGCCGGCCGAGGTGATCGGGCTGACCAATGCGATTGCCGAGACGCTCGGTCTTGCTCGCCCCGAGTGAGCCAGCCTCTGCTACGCTCCTGTGGTGCGTGCAGCGCCGTTCGCTGTGCGTGCCATCATCATGACGAGCACAGAAGACACCATCCGTCGGATCATCGCTGCGCGCGATGCCACGATGCGCGCCGATCTCACGGCACATGTTGCGATCCCGACGGGGCACAACCACACCGCCGGGCTCGATGAGTATCGCGGCATCGTCACATCGCGCCTCGAAGCACTCGGCGCACGCACCGATCTGATCGCCGGAGACCCGCGCCCGGACTGGCTCGACTCCACCGCCCGGCCATCAGCGGGCGGTCTGATTCCGCCCACTGCCGTCTGCAGGCGTCCCGCCGAGGGGCCGCAGCATGTGCTCATCGCCGGACACCTCGACACCGTCTTCGATCCGGAAGGCTCGTTCCAGCGGCTGGAGGCGGATGGTGACCGAGCCGTCGGCCCTGGCGTCGTCGATATGAAAGGCGGCATCCTCATCGCGCTGGTGGCGCTGGAGGCACTGGCCGAGGCTGGGGCTGACCTGCCATGGACATTCCTGCTGAACAGCGACGAGGAGACGGGCTCGTTCTTCAGTCACCGGGTGCTCGACGCTGAGGCCCGCCGGTGTGACTACGGCATCGCTCTGGAGCCGGCACTCCCCGACGGCTCACTCGCCGTCGCCCGCAAGGGGAGCGGACAGTTCATGATCGAGGTGCACGGCCGCTCGGCCCACGCCGGGCGCGACTTCGACAAGGGAGTCAGCGCCGTCTACGCCATGGCTCACACGCTCACCAGTGTGGAGGCGATGTCTGATCTCGAGCGCGGCGTCACGGTGAACGTCGGACCGCTTCGCGGCGGGCCGGTCACCAACGCCGTGCCCGACCACGCAATGGCGTGGGGCAACGCGCGATTCCCCGACGAGGATGCCTCCCAGGAGTTGCAGGGGCGGCTCGTCGCACTGCAGACCGGCGACGATGCGATGCCTCGCGTCATCGTGCACCGGATCTTCAACCGGCCCGCCAAGCCGCTGACGCCCGCCGTCGAGGAGCTGGCCGGCCAGGCCCG
>JBCBTA010000117.1:0-8432 GCA_039818905.1 Planctomycetota bacterium | reverse complement strand
CGACGATCAGCGCATCGCCGTGTTCCTGTGCGTAGAGGTCGTAGGCCAGGACCAGCTGGCGCAGTGCATTGGCGTCCCGAAGTTCGTTCGCGCGATCTCTCGCTCCTCCCAGAGCCGGGAGCAGTGTGCCGATCAGCACACCGATCACCGCAATGACGACCAGCAACTCCACGAGCGTGAAGCCGTCAGCCCTGCGCGACGTCCTGTCGATGCCGATGCTCATGAACCGCGTTCGCTCCGCGTCACTGTCCGAAGACGCATCCGAAGTCGTTGGCAAGCTGCGTGAAGTCACCCAGCGAGACGTCGTTGTCGCCGGTCAGATCACCGTCGAAACGATCGGCCACGCCCTGCAGTCCGAAGTTCGCTGCAAGCGTGCTGAAGTCCGTGAGGGACGTTGTACCATCTCCGTCGATGTCGCCGGAGCAGACGTCCAGGGAAATGGCGTACTCGATGTGGAGTGTCGGCTGGCTGGCGCCGTTCTCGCTGAGGAAGAAGAAGGGGTAGTCCCCGCCTGATCCGCCGCCCGGAGCGCCGGCGGCGAGTTGCAGCGTCGCGAGCACGAATCCCAGGTCGCCGCGCTGCAGGCCCTCGATCACGTAGTCGCGGAATCGCGGCTCGCTCAGATCGATCTCGAACGTGAAGACGTCGTCCGTGCCGAAGACGGCGCCGGCGGCGACGTCGGTGGTCTGACCGATCGCGAGCGGCTCGGGGTTGAACGGCGCGTAGTCCGCGGTACCGAAGTCAGGCTCGTCGAGATTGGTCGAGACGTCACGGGGCGAGCCGTTGTCATCGATGAGGTCCGTCGGATACACGTGCCGGATGTTCTGACCGAAGGAACCCGGGCCGTAGCCCTCACCGGCGTCGCCGAAGAGCGGGGTCCCGGGATTGAAGACGCCGCTCACGTCAAAGCCGGTGTAGCCGTTGCGGAACGCCGCGGCGAAGAGCGTCAGTGGACGACCGGGATCGAGATCGGGGTTGACGGCCGGCTGTCCGACGATCGGATACGTCGAGACGTCGTCGAGCGTGGGGTCCCACGCAGGGCTGCCGACGGTCGAGGCGCACGTGAGCGTCAGCGTGACCGAGAAGACCTCGTAGTCGCTCGCATCAAGACCCGTCGGGATACCGGCGAAGGCCGTGTCGAAGGCGAACTGCAGCTGGCCGTCGCGGTTGTCGAACGAGCCGACGAAGGCCGGATCGTTGTAGAAGGCGAAGACCGGTTCGGACGCATTGCTGCGCTGACCGACGAAGGGATAGGTGTAGCAGTCGAGGTCGGCGACGCGCGAAACAGACGCGGCTCCGACGATCCCCGTGCTCAACAGACCGATTCCAAGCGTGGCCACGATGCCCGCGCGAACCTGTTGCATGTCTGGCTCCGGCAACTCTGCTGAGACTCATTCTCAGCGAGCCGCACAATAGCTGCCAGATCATCATCAGACAACTGAAATCCAGTCTCGCGGGATCGGTTCCTGTCCTGCCGGACGATCAGCGACCGTCGAGCCCGAGCGTGCCGGCGGGCCCAGCGGCTCCGTCCGTGCCGGTCTCGAACGTGGACGTCGTGCCGTAGGTGATCGTGCCCGTCCGCTCGATGCCCGTGGCGACGGTGCCGGTCTCCGCGAAATCGGGGATCCACAGCGGCGAGGGCTGGGCGTCGGTCGGCAGGAACGGACGGGGACGCATCATGTCGTCACCGGGCTCCTTGCTCAGGTAGATGCGGAAGGCGAAGTCGTGCGGCACGCCGACCTTCGGCACATCAGAGATCGCCGTGAAGTAGGGCAGGCCATGGAAGGGACTCTTCCACACGCCCTCGTTGGCGTTGCGCGAGCAGGCATCGGCGACACCTCGCAGCGCACGCTCGGTCCCCTTGTAGAGGAAGAGCGCCTTGGAGTCGATGCTCGACCCCTTTGCCCCGACGAGGCTGATCCAGTAGTTGCGGCCAGCTTCAAGCTCAACGTCGAGCGGGCCGTGCCAGGTGAGCTTGTACACCGGCGCGTCGTGCACCATGTCGCGCGTCTCTTCGACGATCGGCTGGGTGATGGTGAACAGCGGCTCGCCGTCGGCGAGATCACACTCGTTGGCGTAGATCTCCGCGAACGTCTCCTCCGGCGGGCACGTGAGCGCCATCCATGCCTCGAGGCGGCAGATCACGATCGGCTCCTCGAGATCGGGCGGCGTCTGGAAGTCGTCCGCTGCGCGGATACCGACATCGGTCGAACCGATCGACTGCAGCCCATCGAGTGCGTACGGCCCGTTGTCGAGCAGCAGCTTGCAGCAGTCGCCATTGATGCAAAAGTTGTAGTCGGTGCAGACGTTCAGGCAGGGGATATCCGAGCCATCCGTCCAGTCAAGCGGACCGCATCCCGGCGCGATCACCTGTCCCTGCTTGCCTTGCACCAAGCCTTCGCGGCTGCTGACCCAGTAATACAGGCCGGTGCCCAGGCCGACGGGTGAGATCCACAGGCGCTCGGACTCGCATCCGCCCCAGAATTCGTGAATGCCGAAGGTGAAGCGGAACAGCGTGAAGTCCGGCCACACCGAGGGGCCGAGGTTCTCGATGCCCGGGTTGTAGTACGTCTCCCGCAGCATGCCGGGCCTGCCGTCGCAGTCTTCATACAGCTCGAGCTTGACGTCGGGCTCCACCTGCTTGTTGTCGATGACCATCACCAGAGAGATGGTCGTGACGTGCTGATACTCGCCGGCGCACAGCACGAAGTCATCAGCGACCCGCGATGAGAAGCCGCCGAGGTCCTGTGAGTTCTGTGCGTGCAGCTCGTCCGGCTCGCCGTTGTCCCACGGCTTGCAGCGGCTGGATCGTTGAGGAACGATGAACTCGTAGATCGTTCCCGTTGCGCTGACGTCGCTGTTGCTCAGCTCGCCGGCGTACAGATTGGTGCGCCCGCTGCCGTCGGATGCCGGTCCGAATGCGAGGTCGCGCGTGCCGCCGCGGAAGCCGCTGGCGAAGATCTGTCCCGAGCTCCCGCCTGTGTCCACGCGGTAGATATCCGTGGTGCCACCGATGCTGACGCCGTAGGACACGAAGACGTCGCCGCTGATCGGATCGACCGCGGCCCGAGCACCGATGGTCGTCCCGCTGAGCGCGAAACCGGGGATGGTCGTGAGATCAAAGAAGAGCACGACGTTGCCGGCACCGGCCGTTACGTCGTAGAGCTTCTGATCTTCGGTGGCGACGATGACGCGTCCATCGGGCAGGACGACGTGATCCGAACCCTGGGCACCGAAGCCCGTGGGCGCGGGAGACATATCCACCAACTGCATGGAGGCGTTGGCGCCTGCGGCGACGGCATGGTGACCGACGTTCACGTCGCTGGTCACGCGGGCCATGGTGCCGGTGGCATTGAAGGTAAGGCCGCTGGTGCCCCAGTTGGGGATGCCGGCGCCGCTGGCGAAGGTCGTCAGACCGGGGAGCCCGGGCGTGATGCCGTAGATCCCCGAGAAGCCCGAGATGCCGGCGACGTACAGCACGCCGTCGAGCATGGTCAGGTCGTTGCCGCGGGTCTGCTGAATGACGTTGAAGACGCCGGAGGCGTCGTTGACCGCCGTGCCCGGGCCGGTCGAACGGATCAGCCTGATCTGGGCACTGAAGCCAGGCACGAGGTTGTTGTGGGCCAGGGCGTAGACGGTGCCGGTGTCGGGATCGACCTCCAGGCCACCAAGGAAGAAGCCGCTGGCGGCAGGGTTGAGGGCCCCGCCGGTATCAAAGGTCGAGACGGCCGATCCTTCCTGGATGGCGATCGGCTGGGCCGAGGCCATGCCGCCGCTGGCTGCGAGGAGCAGCCCCGAGGCCAACGCAATCCGTGCAATGCTCATGGCTCCCTCTCCGGGAGGTCTTGCAACGGAGGGGGTCGCCAGTCGGGCGCACACCGACCGCCGGACCCAGGGGGTCCTGGCTTCAGGGCGGCACACACACAACACATCCAACATGACTGGCGGCGGGCCGAGCCCGCGATCTCCGTGAAGAGCCTCTGCAGTCCCGCTCAAACCACCTACCAATACGGGACTCCGAAGTGAACGTAGCACGTCCGAGAGTTGGAACCACTTGCTTTTGCGGGCTTTACAGCAATTCGTGCGGTTCCTCGTTGATCTCTCAGCGCCTTCGATGAACGCAGCGCTCCCGCTCCGTCAGGGTCATCCCTTCCGACTCAGCGCCAACGGTGATGGGTGTGTGCGCATGTCAGCGTCGCAGGACGTCTCATAAGACGCTGAAAACGCTGCAGTTATAACTGGCTTCGGACGTTGAAAAGATGCACCGGCCCCTCGCGCAACTCCTGCGGGGTGGGGAGTGGTCTCAGGTCCATAAACGCTTGTTGGTCCGGGAGTTTCACGTGTCCCAGCGTCGTGCAAACCCAACTAGCAAAAGCCCTGGGTTTTATCGCCCGCTCAAACCCGGTGGTTTGCGCCGCACAATCTCGGGTTAGAACAGATGCGGAGGATTCCTTTCGGAGAAGGACTGACGCAAGGGGGTCCGGAGTCTGGGTGGGTGGTTCGAAACGGCGCTTGTGTGGGCCGCAGAGATGCAGAAACGAAGAAAACCGGATGTGTTGGATTGGCTCGAGGCATCGAGCGCATCACTGCGCGCAGCCTACGGCCGGCACATGCGGCGACATCCCGGAGACGGGTGGGACAGGTGGGATCGCTCGTTCGCATGCCCCCCGAACGAGCGTTGGTCGAAGGAGATTCAAAGTATGAACGCACGGACGATGAAGCAGAGGGGCTTGACCCTCATCGAACTCGTTGTGGTGCTCGTGGTGCTCACGGCTGTCGCCGGCATTCTGTTGCCGAAGCTGCCGAGCATGCTGACGCGCACCAACACCGCGGTCGGCGCGACGAACATCGCGGAGCTGAGCAAGGCCATTCAGCTCTACGAGCAGACGAACTTTGGCTATCCGCAGGATTTCGATTCGCTGGTCACCACGACCAGTGGCGGCCTGTTCGCGGCCCTGCCGGGCGGCAACGCCGCCGGTGACCTCGTCGAGGTCGCGATCACCGCGGAGAATCAGCAGGCTCTCGATGAGGCCGGCATCTTCTCGCTGATGGTCATGCAGGATCCGGACTCGAGTCCGCCCAGCGACTTCAGCGTGACCTTCAACCCGTACTCGAGCGTCTCTGCGCCTTCGACGTCGGTTGACCAGTTCGACACGCTCGTCGGCATCTCCGACGCCGCGCTCCAGGATGTGCTCAACGCGCCTCCCGGCAAGTACGTCGTCTTCGGTGTCGGCAAGCGCTGCACGTTGGTCGGTGACACGATCGACAGCGCACCGACGCACTTCAGTGATTCGACCAGCAACCGGGCTGACCAGACCTACGCGCGTTACGGCGTGGTCTTCCAGCTCGAGGATGCGCTTGGGCCGCTGGAGCGTGCACGGATCGCCGCTGTCATTGCCATCGACGATGACGGAATCCAGACTGCCGACTCGTTCGTCGAGAACTTCTACGACCTCAACAGCAGCAGCGGACAGTCGAGCAACTGACCTGGTGAGAAGACGCTCTGTGCCCGGCGTCGCCTCCCGTACATCCGTGCGGGAGGTCCGGCTGTGCATGCTGCCAGACATCCGTGGGGGATCGACGGCAGCGATAGGGAGAGGTGGGATGGGCCGATGACACGTGCCCAACGTCAATCTGAACGAACCGGCGCACGCACGGCGCTCACGCTTATCGAGTTGCTCGTCGTGCTGGTCATCCTCATTGGGATCGCCGCGCTGATGGTGCCGATCTTCAGCGACCTTGGTATCCGTGCGTTCAAGGGTGGGCGAAAGCTCACGCCGAGCGAGCTGGTCACGTTGAGCACGATGAACGCGGTCGAGGAGGCGATCATGGGGTCGGCCTCCATGCCGGGGTACTTCAAGGACATGAAGGACTATCCAAGGCCTGATGCCAACCTCGGTGGGCAGCCGTACAACTGCGGCTCGGCGGGCTTCGCGCAGCGTCCGGATCATCCGCAGCTGCGATACCTGTTCATCAATCCCCGCACGGAGACGGACTCGTCCGTCGCCGCCGGCGACAACCTCGGTTGGGATCCGGTCCTCAAGCGCGGCTGGCGCGGGCCATACCTCGCCGCGGGCTCGGCCGGGCGATACCAGGTGGACTCGAGCCGCGGCTTCTCGACCGTCTACGGCGACGAGATCGACATCTTCTGCAATGACGATGGAGATCCCGCGCCCCTCGACGGATGGGGCAACCCAATCATCATCCAGGAGCTCGTGGTGCAGGAGGGGCCCGTGACGCGCGACTACACGCGTCTGGTCTCCGCCGGCCCCAACGGCGTCATCGACGTCGATCCACTCGATCCCGAGGCGCTGGACTTCGTGGATGACGTGGTGCTGTTCCTGCGTATCCCCGATCCGGTTGCCGATCGCTATGCGGAGGAGCTCGGATGATGCGCGCACACCGCGGCCTGACACTGATCGAACTGCTGATCGTCCTGATCATCCTCGCCGTCCTCACCACGCTGGCTCTGCGCACCACGGAGAATGTCGTCTCCGAGGCGCGGTTCGACGCCACGCTCGACTCGCTAGAGAACATCCGCCAGTCGATCGAAGGTGACGGGCTGAGCACGCGTGCCAGCTTCATCGCCGACATCGGGCGCCTGCCGATGCCACTCGCCGGAGCCGAGGTCGCCGAAGGCGAAGCCCTTGCGGAATTGTGGGACCGCTCGCTGTGGGATGGCTCCGGTGCCGTTGACTTCCTGTTCCAGCGCCGATTCGGTGAGGGTGCGGACGCGGACGTCGAGATCGCCTGCGGCTGGCGCGGGCCGTACATCCAGCTGGGTGTCGGTCGCGATGGTCTGTGGGATGGCTGGAGCAATCCGTTCGAGGTCGGCGTCGTCGATCTTGGTGACGGCGTGCAGCGTCTTGCTGTGACGAGCCTCGGCTCCGATGGCCGCGCCGACAACCCGGGCGTCGATATCGATCCGTATCTGCTGGAGCGCTCCGTCACCATGCCGTCGGAGGATGTCGTCGCACCGTCGATCGTTGGCTCGGTCTTCATGCGTGTGCGCACCACGGCGTCCGAGTACGACGTCGTGCCGCTGGACTTCGGCGAGTTGAACTACGAGGTTCGTCTGTTCTCGCCCAACCCCGGATCGGCGCTGCTGGCGCGCACGTCGCTGCCCGGAACCGGACCCGCATTCACCATCACGAATGCCGATGTCGTTGGTGGGCTGCTGCCCGGGCCGCGCGCCATCCGCATTGTGCGTGATGGCGAGTCTTCGTCACCGGTGTACTTCGACATCCCGAACAGCGGCAATGCACAGGTCCGCATCGTCATTCCTGCGACGGAGGCGGATCAGAATGCCTACGACGCGCAGGTGGGTGGAGACGGCTGATCATGGCACGACGCGCGGCCATCTCGCTCCTTGTCGTGACACAGCAGCGTCTGGTGCGCGCTGACTTCGATGGTGCAGGCCGCGGCCCGACACATGTCTATGAGGCGGATCGCCCGACCATCGATGATCATGCCGGCCTGGTGGAGACCACCATCCGGCTCGGTCCCGCACTCGGCCGTTCGGTGTGGCTGCTGAGCACCGAGGTCTTCACGCAGACCGTCGAGGTGCCCATGGGCACCGTCTCCGGTGTCTCGGACGAAGAACTCGCCAAGGCGCTGAGCTTCGAGGCCGAGGCCCTTTCGAACATCAATGCGTTCGACTCGGCGGTGGGTCATCTGTTACTCGGAACGCGCGATGGGCACAGGCAGTACCTCGTCTGCCAGATGCAGGGCAGCGAGCTTGCGCAGATTGATGAGCTTGTCCGGCGGGCGGATGCGAGGTTGGCCGGTGTGACCCACCCCGCCGGTGCGCCCGCACCGCTCGCCGGTGGCTCGCCCGGGGAATGGCATCGCGTCGAGCTGTGGCCGGACTCGATCGTGTGCGTCGGCGCAACCTCAGCCAGCGAGGTCTCGAGACTGACGCTGCACGCCGATCCGCGCACCGCTGCGTGGATCGCTTATGTCGAGCGGTGGATGACCGACCACGGCGCAGGCGGCGAGCGCGAGCTGCTGTCGCCGGATGACTTCGACATTCCTGATACCTCGACGCAGCGCATCCGTTCGCTCCGCGACACCTCGACCCGCGACGCATGGCTCACCTGCTGGGCGTCCTCGCTCGATGGTGACCTCGCGGGTGTGCCGGTCGTCCGGCCTGCCAAGCGTCCGATGTCCAGCAGCGGTCGCTTCGCGATCGCGGCGCTGTTCGCGATTTTCGCCATGGCCGCGTGCTATGGCCATCACCTCTGGCTGACCACGCAGAAGGAGAGCCTCGAGCGTGAGGTGCAACTGGTCCTCGGGCCGGTGCAGCAACTGACCAAGGTGAAGTCTGAGGCGGACAAGGTCGCCAACCAGGTCAACCAGCAGAAGGCCGTCATTGCGGCGCTGGATCAGGACATCATGCACCTGACCGATGGGCTCGATGTCGAGCGTCGTCG
>JBCBTA010000116.1:0-8515 GCA_039818905.1 Planctomycetota bacterium | reverse complement strand
CGCCGGACACGGCCACGATCCGACCCGCGGCACTGCGGACATCGTCCGACAGCGAGTCGCTCTCGCCGCAGGATGTCAACGCGGGGCCGATCAGCGCGAGCAGCATGTCGATGTCCGAACGCCCGTTCCGTGTGCCCGTTGGTGGAGCCATCCTGCTCGCGCTGATCGGCCCCGCGTTGACATCCTGCGGCGAGAGCGACTCGCTGTCGGACGATGTCCGCAGTGCCGCGGGTCGGATCGTGGCCGTGTCCGGCGGCGGCGGGTCGCTGCCTTCGGAAGAGGCGCGTGAGCGGACGTACAGCTCCGTCGTCAGCGGCTTGCAGCCGAAGCTGCAACGCGGCATGACGGCCGAGGGACCGGCTCGACTCCTGCTCTCTCGGGCCCTGATGGGGCAGGGGGAGATCGAAGCGGATCGTGCCCGTTCCGGTGAGTTCCAGGTCATCCACAAGCTCAGCCGCGTGCGTTCGAAGCTGGATCTGTTCATCCGCACCAAGGGCGTCGGTGATGCCCTGGCGGAAGTCGGTCCGACGGGTGCGGAGGCTGAGCTCAGCGTCGCCGACGAGACGCTCGACACAATGATCGCTCGCGAACGCGAGATGCTTGCGATGGCGGAGACGGATCTCGGAGCGCTGCGCGAGGAAATCAGCCAGCAGCGAGCCCAGGCCGAAGGGCCTCTGGCCGAGGCTCGGCGTCTGCAGGCTGATGCGGACGACATGCCCGCCAGTCAGCGCGTCCGTGCGTTTGAGGAGCGATATCGCCTGCTGCGCACGGCAGCGGAGTATCAGCGCCGTGAGCAGGAGCTCTCCGACGCCGCGGACTTGCAGGAAGCGGTCATCGCCGACATTCGCGATCAGGTGGCTTCGCTCGTACGCCGCAAGGAGCTGCTCGCAGCAGCGCGCGACCGCGTGGTTCGACTCGAGCGACTGCGCACGGAAGAGGCGAATGCGGCACGCGACGCGGCACGTCGAATGTCCGCCGAAGTGGTGCAGGCGTTCGAAGGGGCGCTGGCAACGTACGACGAATCGGTCCGCCCGCACTATGACAACGCGGTCCGCAGCCTTGAGAATGCAGCGCGGCAGGCGCAGCAGGCTCGGTCGGACTCGCCCGAGGGGTCGGGTCCGATGCAGGGCGCAGCCCAGCATGCACTGGCATCGCTCCAGCGCGGCCGCGCAGAGATGCTTGGTCGAATGGTGGAGGTCGGTGAGCGCATCGGCGCGGTCGCATCCGAGGCCTCGGAGATCCGCGCGCGCACGTCGTCACTCCGTGAGGAGGCTGATCAGGCCCGCAGCGCCGCCGCGGAGGCGTACGCCGCCGCGTCCGGTGCGTACTCTGGTGCTCGTGTGGACGGCGATGCTCGCGAGGTCTTCCAGCGCCTGGCCGGACAGTTTGAGGCGCAGGCGGCACTGCTTCGCGGCGAGGAACCGCCCCAGCAGTCTGACGACCAGATCGGTGACGACGACGCATCGATGGCTGACGATCCGATGGAGATGGACGATGCGTCCATCTCCATGGAGGAGGCGGACATCGAACCCGCGGCGACAGAGCCCGAGGGAACCGACGGCTGAGTGCAGGTCATTGCAGTGCGGTTCAATTCACCGGCAGGTTCTTCGACTGCCAGAGGTGACGGATGCGCTCTTGGGAGCTTCGTTCCAGCGTGATCGTTGGTGACAGCTGCCTCGAGATGAGTGAGCCTTCGCTGTCGTAGGTCGAGGTCCACGGCAGCTGCTCTTCACTCGGCTTGGTTTCGCAGAGCCATCCGCCTCCTGGGCCGCGCTCGAAGGTGTCCATCCGCAGCGAGACGGTGTCGCGGGCGGAGTCGAAGGTGTAATAGCCGAGGTCGAGGTAGTCGAGCTGCGTCTGTGGCGCCTTTCGCGCGACCAGCCGCGGCATGAGGTATCGCTCGACAGCGGAGAGATAGTGCCCGTCGAGCAGGTTGAATTCCTTCTCGATGGGGGGCTTGCCCGGTTGCTCGGTCAGCACGGTCAGGCGGGTCTCGCGCCGTACAACCGTCTGCTTCGACTTCATGAGGGTGTCGCCCGACTTCATCTCCATGACCACCGACCACATCTCGCGCTGACGGTCATTGGACAGGAAGAAGAGGGCTCTGCTGTCAATGAGCCACGGATCCTGCAGGGCTCGCACGAGGATTTCGACCACGAAGCCGAACTCACGTTCGGCGGAGGTCCACCGGCTGCGCGGTTTGGACGGGTCGAGCTCGCCGAGTTGGCCCTTGCGCATCGTGATGCGCTGCCAGCCGATCTCCCGTGCGTCCGAGGCGGCTCCGCCCTGGATGGCGGGGGCGTACTGGCGGAGGAAGATGGGCTCATCCTGCAGCACGGCCTCGAGATCGTCGGCGGTGAGCGACGCGAGGAACTTGCGTCCCGAGAGGATGGCCAGCCGTCGCTGCTCATCGATCTCGTCGGCATCGATGTGCTCGGTGGTCGCGACGATGGTCTCGTAGACGGGGCGGACCTCATCGAGGCTGGCCGTCGGGCAGTCGAGCTGGAAGATGATGAAGCGGCCGGGCTCGGTCCTGAAGACGGAGTAGCCGGTGGTGGGGACGGTGTCGTCATCGGGGCGGTTGATGTAGACCCTGGCTCCTTCGATCAGGCCGGTGCGGAGTTCGTCGGTGCGGTCGAAGGGCTGCAAGGTGGCCCTGGCTGTCCGCGCCCCACGCTCGACGATGCGAGTCTCCTGGGCCCGCTGGCTGACGATGGCATCGAGGACCTCCGAGGGCGTGAGGCTGAGATCGCGGCTGCGGCGTTCGAAGATCTGGATGACCCACGCCTGGTTGGCGGTCTGGATCAGCGCGTTGGCCTGCCCGCCCTGGATGTAGTTCCACTGGATGGTGGCGTCGGCAGGGATGTAGACGCCGACCTTCAGGGGGTCGATGACCGTGGCCTCGGTTCCCAGTTCAATGGTCTGCTGGGCGTGGGCGGGTGCCGCGGCGGACAGCAGAAGGCCGATGGACACAATCAGAAGCCGAACATGCATGGCGATTCGCATGGAGCATGGTCTCCGGGTCGAGGTCGAAACTGCACTCTGATTATCGACCGGCCGGCGGCATGACGTTGGCGGTGATGCAGAATGCGTCCACGGGTCATTCTGGGTGGGCCTGGGGCTTGACATGGTTTGAATGATCACTATGCTTGTCGCCCTTGTCCCGAGCGATCGGGGCACGGTGGGTGAGTCACGCCCCGGACCGGTTTTCCGGCGAGCGGCGTGCACTTGAGTTCGGCACGAGTGGTCGTGACGGGCTTCCCGGTTGTGAAGGTGTGACGTGTGCGGCTCGGCGCGGTTCTCGCCGAGACCCAGAGGGTTGTTTCGACGATGAGCGGCGGACGCATCAGAATCAGAATGGAAGCGTACGACCACCAGGCGCTGGATGCTTCCGCGCGGGAGATCGTCGATCACGCCAAGCGCACCAGTGCGAAAGTCGCGGGTCCGATCCCGCTGCCGACGCGCATTGAGCGGTACACGGTGCTTCGCAGCCCGTTCATCGACAAGAAGTCGCGCGAGCAGTTCGAGATTCGGACGCACAAGCGCATCATTGACATCACCGAGCCGAATGCGCGCACCGTTGAGGCGCTCAACCGACTCGTTGTCCCCGCCGGCGTCTTCATCAAGATCAAGGCGTAGAGCAGAACACGAGGCCGCGGGCTCGAAGGAGCCGGGCGGCCTTTTTCATTGGTCACGCGTCTCCGACGGTCGGCGACGCGAATCGGAACGGATCGGAACTGGAGCCTCGCCGTGGCGCTGAAGCTGCTGGGCAAGAAGATCGGCATGACGCGCGTCTACACGGACGATGGCGTGAGCCAGCCCGTGACGGCGATCGAGGTCGGACCGTGCGTGGTCACGCAGGTCAAGACGTCGGAGACCGACGGCTACACCGCGGTGCAGTTCGGCTACGACGACATCAAGGCACGTCGCTCGACCATGCCGATGATCGCGCACGACGCCAAGGCCAAGACCGCGCCGAAGCGGGTGCACCGCGAGTTCCGCGTCGATGCCGACGAGGCGGAGTCTTATGAGCTCGGCCGCGTGCTGACGGTGGCGGACCTCAAGTCCATGGCCTACGTCGATGTCGCCGGCACGAGCAAGGGCAAGGGCTTCCAGGGCGTGATGAAGCGCCACAACTTCCGCGGCCAGCTTGCCAGTCATGGCACGGAGCGCAAGCACCGCTCGCCCGGTTCGATCGGTGGTCACGGCACCAACTTGGGTACCGGACCGAAGATCAAGAAGGGCAAGAAGATGGCCGGTCAGATGGGCAACGCCCGCGTGACCGTGCGATCCCTCGACATCGTTCGAATTGACGAAGACAGCAACCTGCTGCTGGTGAAGGGCCCGGTCCCCGGTCCCAACGGCGGCACGGTCGAGATCATTGAGCCTTCGAGGCTCTACAAGTCCAAGGCCCGCCGCCAGGCGGAGGCTGCCGAGGGCTGACGGAGTGAGTACGGGTCGGCGTCACCGATGTGGCGCCGATGCCCGAAGGGTCCTGCGGGAAACCGACGGGCAACGACATACTGGACGGCGGTTCGCCGAGTGGACCCCTGCCGCGACTCGATATGTGATGGAGTCGGGGCGGGCGAAGCGGAACTTCGCGTCGAAGTGTCTTCGACGCACAGGCGACAGAGAGCGAGAACGCAATGGATGTTCCTGTTCTAGACATCAAGGGCAAGTCGGTCGGCACGCTGACCATCGACGAGGCGGACCTGGGCGGTGAGCTCAACCCGACGTTGGTGAAGCAGGCGTACGTCCGCTACCACGCCAACCGCCGCCAGGGTTCCGCGCGAACCAAGAGCCGCGGCATGGTCGAGGGCTCCACCCGCAAGCTGTACAGGCAGAAGGGCACCGGCAACGCCCGGGCCGGCAGCGCACGGACCAACATCCGTCGCGGCGGCGGTCGCACCTTCGCCAAGCTCAAGACGCGCGAGGAGTACCGGCTGGACATGCCGGTCAAGATGCGCCGCAAGGCCAATCGCAACGCGCTTCTGGCCAAGCTGCTCGACGGCGAGGTCAAGGTCCTCAATGACTTCGAGCTCAAGGCCGCGAAGACCAAGGACTTCCTGACGGTGCTCGACGCGTGCGGCATCGATCGCTCCTGCCTCGTCGCGGTGCAGGCGGACAACGACAACGTTCGTCTCGCAGCCCGCAACGTGGACAGCGTCACGCTGTGCGACGCCCGGGCACTGACCTGCTTCGAGATGCTCAACCACCGCTACCTCCTGATCACCAAGTCCGATCTGGAGGCGTGGCTGGAGGCGAGTTCGGGCACGGCCAAGGGCGGCAAGGACCGCACCTCCGCCAAGGCCCGCGGCGAGAAGGAGGCTGCGTAAATGGACGCGATCCACGTCATCAAGAAGCCGCTCGTGACGGAGAAGAGCACCTTCTCGAGCAACGAGCAGAATCGCTACGCGTTCCTCGTTGACAGCAGCGCCGACAAGACGCAGATCAAGCGTGCGATCCAGGACCTGTACAACGTGCGCGTCGTCGGCGTCAGCACGCACAACCGCCAGTCCCGGAACCGGCGCATGCGGTACGGCATGGTCAAGGGCAAGACGACCAAGCGTGCCATCGTCCGTATTCACGAGGAAGACCGAATCGAGCTGTTCTGATCGCTCCGCAGCGAAACGGAAAGACCTGTCATGCCGATCCGCATCTATAGACCGACCAGCGCAGGACGACGCAACGCGTCGGTGAACCTCCATTCCGAGGTCACCAAGCAGCGTCCCGAGAAGTCGCTGACAGAGCCGCTGCCCAAGACCGGTGGTCGCAACCACCACGGCAAGATCACCGTGCGCGGTCGCGGCGGCGGTCACAAGCGCCTGTACCGCAAGATCGATTTCAAGCGGGCCGATCGCATCAACATCGAGGGCACTGTCCTCGCGATCGAGTACGACCCCAACCGCACGTGCCACATCGCGCTGATCGAGTACACCGACGGTGTGAAGCGCTACATCCTGGCACCCAAGGGCATTCAGGTGGGCGCGAAGATCATCGCGGCTGATCATCCGATTGAGCCGTCGGTCGGCTGCAGCATGCAGATCAAGCACATCCCGACCGGTCTGGACGTCCACTGCGTCGAGCTGACACCGGGCAAGGGCGGACAGATGTGCCGCTCGGCCGGAACGTACGCCCGACTGACCAACCGTGAAGACCGCTACGCCACGCTGGTGCTCCCCTCGGGTGAGATCCGCCGCGTGCCGGTCGAGTGCCGCGCCGTCATCGGCCAGGTCGGCAACTCCGACCACGCGCAGCGTCGTCTGGGCAAGGCCGGCAAGAGCCGTCACCTCGGACGTCGTCCGAAGGTTCGCGGCGTCGCGATGGACCACGCAACGCACCCGCTGGGTGGTGGTGAGGGTCGCTCCAAGGGCGGACGCGCCCCGGTCAGCAAGACCGGTGTTCCGTCCAAGGGCGGCAGCACCCGCAACCGCAAGCAGCACTCGCAGGACCTGATCATCCGTCGGAGAAAGAGCAAGCGCTACGGTCAGCTTCGCTGACGTGCGTAGGAGCAGACGATGTCGAGATCGCTGAAGAAAGGCCCGTACGTTGATGAGCGCCTCTACATGAAGGTGGAGGCGTTGAATCAGCAGAACAAGCGCGAGCCCATCAAGACCTGGGCCCGCGCCTGCACCATCGTTCCCGAGTTCATCGGGCACACCTTCAAGGTGCACAACGGGCGGGCGTTTCTCGACGTGTTCGTGACAGAGGACATGGTCGGGCACAAGCTCGGCGAGTTCTCCGGGACCCGGACCTTCCGTGGTCACACGAACAAGAAGGAAGGCATCAAGAAGTAAGGACTCGTCGCCCCGCGTGGGCGCGACAGGAGCGCGACCGTGAAGCTCAACCACGAAAAACTGCGCAGCCTCGCTCAGGAAGCGAACGTCACCGCCGAGTCGCTCGCCGATGCCCTCCCGAAGGACACCGGCAGGCGCAAGGAGCGTGAGCGTGCCCTCACCTGTGTGCAGGGATGGCTCGCCGGCAAGAACCGCCCGGCTCCGACGCGGGCTGAGATCGAGGCGATGGCATCCGTGCTGGGCGTGCAGCCCTCGGAGTTGTCGCGCTTCGTCAGCGTCAGCCGCTGGCAGCGTTCGAGCCCCCGCAAGGCTCGCCTGCTGACTGACCTGATCAAGGGGCGTCCGGTGGACGAGGCAATGAACATTCTCCGCTTCAATCCGAAGCGGGCCGCCGTGATGGTCAACAAGGCCCTGAAGGCCGCGGTGGCGGACGCGGAGACCAACGACGCCGCGGTCGAGCGACTGGTCGTCGCTGAGTCGCGCGTTGACGAAGGCGTGATCATCAAGCGGTTCCAGCCCAAGGATCGCGGCCGGGCCCACCCCATTCAGAAGAAGACCAGCCACATCATCGTCGGCGTGGAGGAGCGTGACTGATGGGACAGAAGACGCATCCATTCGGCTTCCGCGTCGGCATCACCGAGGCGCACAAGAGCCGCTGGTACGCCCCCAAGGCGCTGTACGGCGAGCTGCTGGTCGAGGACTTCCGCATTCGCGAGTTCGTCGATCGTCGCCTCAACCGCACGCCGCCGTTCGCCGCCGTCTCCGACGTGCACATCGAGCGCACGCGTGAGGAGCTCAAGGTCATCGTCAAGACCGCGCGACCCGGCCTGGTGATCGGGCCCAAGGGCGCCGAGGTCGATCGGCTGACCGAGGAGCTGCAGTACATGACGGGCCGCAAGGTCTCGATCAGCATCATCGAGATCAAGAACCCGGACCTCAACGCCCAGCTCGTCGGCGAGGCCATCGCCGAGCAGCTGAAGAAGCGTTCGAGCTTCCGCCGCGTCGTGAAGATGCGTGCAGAGGCGGCGATGCAAGCCGGTGCCCAGGGCGTCCGCATTCTGATCGGCGGTCGTCTGGGTGGTGCAGAAATGAGCCGCCGCGTGGACACGCGTCTGGGCTCGATGCCGCTGAGCTCGCTGCAGGCCAACATTGACTACGGCTTCGCCGAGTCGGTGACGACCTACGGCGTGATCGGCGTGAAGGTGTGGATCTACAAGGGCATGTACGAGGAAGGCGACGAGGAGGGTGCGAGTGACGCCGCCGGCGGCCGCGCTCGTGCTCGAGGCCGACGCTGATCCGTTTCGTGGATTGTGTGAAGGAAGGACTGAGCCATGCCGCGAATGCCAAAGCGGGTCAAGTTCAGAAAAGAGCAGCGTCGGTGGCGCGATCGCAAGGCGACCAAGGGCAACTATGTCGCCTACGGCGATTACGGCCTGCAGTCGCTGGAGCAGTGCTGGCTGACGGCCCGGCAGATCGAAGCCGGTCGTATTGCCGCCCAGCACTTCCTCAAGCGTCAGGGCAAGGTGTTCATCCGTGTGTTCCCGGACAAGCCCGTGTCCAAGAAGCCGCTGGAGCAGCGCATGGGTAAGGGCAAGGCGGACATCGACTTCTGGGCGGCCATACGACCGGCTTCGATCTGCCGGGCCGTCAGCCAGCACTGCTCCAGCGACTGCAGGCCGTAATCGCCGTAGGCGACATAGTTGCCCTTGGTCGCCTTG
>JBCBTA010000115.1:0-8594 GCA_039818905.1 Planctomycetota bacterium | reverse complement strand
CGTGGACGCGACGAAGACGTGCTCGATGAAGTCATCCTGCCGCGCATCTGCGCCGCGGATGCCTCGTCCGCCTCGGCGCTGGGCGCGATAGGTATCCAGGTCAACGCGCTTGACCCATCCCTCGTGGGTGATGGTGACGGCGACGTCGCGCTCCTGAATGAGCTCGGCGATCTCGGTGTCGGCCTCGCCCTCCTCGATGGTCGTCCGGCGCGGCGAGCCGTAGCGGGACTTCATCTCGGCGCAGTCGTCCTTGATCATGCCGAAGACGAGGCCTCGGTCGGCGAGAATCGCCTCGTAGCCCTCGATCTCCTCGACGACCTTGGCGTAGTCACTCACCAGCTTCTCGATCTCGAGTCCAACGAGCTGGATGAGGCGCATGGCGCCGATCGCCTCCGCCTGCACACGCGTCATCAGCACGCCACCGGCGCTCTCGGCCAGTTCGACCTGCTGCATCAGGCGGCGCGGGATCTTCGGCGCGTGCTCATGCTCCGGCGGGATGCGGAAGCGCCGGGCCGAGAGGCGTGCGATCGCCTCCTCGCGCGTCGAACTGGAGCGGATGAGCGCGATGACCTCGTCGATGTCGCACACCGCGTAGATCAGGCCTTCGAGCACGTGGGCCCGCTTCTTCGCCTCGTGCAGCAGGTAGCGCGTGCGGCGCTCGATAACATCGACTCGGTGATCGATGTAGTACTGCAGCATCTCCTTGAGGCTGAGCGTGCGCGGCTGGCGGTTGACCAGCGCGATGTTCATGATCGAGAGCGTGCTCTGCAGCGGTGTGTACTGGTACAGCTGATTCTCGACCACCGCAGGGTCGGCGCCCTTGCGCAGCTCGCACACGATGCGCGTCTGGGCGTCGCGGCCGGACTCGTTGCGGATATCCGAGATGTCCTTGATGCGCTCGTCCTTGACGGCCTGCACGATGCGCTCGACGAGCGTGCTCTGGATGAGCTGATACGGGATCTCGTCAATGACCAGCTGCTGTCGGCCGTTGCGGATGTCCTCAATGTGCACCTTGCCGCGCACCACCAGCTTTCCGCGGCCGAGCGCGTAGCCTCGTGCGATGCCCGAGCGGCCGCGGATCACGCCGCCGGTCGGAAAGTCCGGACCCGGGACGATCTGCAGCAGTTCCTCGAATGACAGTTCGGGGTTGTCGATGAGTGCGACGATGGCGTCGAAGATCTCATCGGGGTTGTGCGGAAGCAGACTCGTGGCCATGCCGACGGCGATGCCCACGCCGCCATTGATCAGCAGGTGTGGGAACTTGCCGGGGAGCACCATCGGCTCCATGAGCCGATCGTCGTAGTTGGGCTGGAAGTCAACGGTGTTGAGCTTGATGTCCTCGAGCATGTCCACCGCGGCCTGGCTCATGCGGGCCTCGGTGTATCGCATGGCCGCCGGCGGATCGCCGTCGATGGAACCGAAATTGCCCTGCGGCGCGACCAGCGGGGTGCGCATCTTCCAGGGCTGTGCGAGGCCGACCATCGTCGGATAGATGACCGACTCACCATGCGGGTGGTAGTTGCCGCTGGTGTCGCCGCAGATCTTGGCGCACTTGATGTGCTTGCGGTTCGGGCGGAGGTTCAGGTCGTTCATGGCGACGAGGATGCGTCGCTGGGAGGGCTTGAGTCCATCGCGGACGTCGGGCAGGGCCCGGTCCATGATGGTGCTCATGGCGTAGGTCAGGTAGGAGTCCTTGAGCTCGTCCTCGATCTGCAGATCGACGACGGCGCCGAAATCGACCGGCTCCTGCTCTTCGGGACTCGTGGTGGTGGAATCGTCTGCCATGGGCGAGGTACATCTCCTGAAATGCCGCGAAATCCGCGATCCGCGAAAGCGACGATTCTACGCGAGAAACGTACGATCGGCGCGCCGATTCAACGATCCGAAGCGGGCGTGATCAGACGTGCGACGAGGGGTGCCACCAGCACCACGGCGACCCCCGGGATGAGCCACATCCAGTGCTCCAGCAGCGCTCCGTACACGAACAGCGGGGTCGCCAGCACCAGCGCCGCGCCCAGTGCGACAAGTCGAGGCTTCATCGGCCGGCCCCACCCCAGGCACACGATCCACACGTACGCCGGGAAGGGCAGGGCATACAGCGACAACAGCACCGTGTACCCGAGGTCGAAGCCGCCGGCGCGCAGCGTCACGGCACCGGCGATGCTGCAGAGCACAACCAGCCCGAGCAGCAGCGCGACACCGGTGCGGCCCGACGCCACGCCGCGAACCGGGAGCAGTTCTGGCATCTCGCGCATGTGGGCCGCGATGGTGAAGCACGACTGCACGGCGATGTGCGCCAGCACATACCAGCTGAGCACGCCGATGCCGAGCATGCCCTGGGCGTACAGGGCCGTCATCGTCACCAGGCCCAGGAAGGGCACGCAGAAGCCAACGGCGAACGGGATCCGGGCGTCGTCGAAGCTGCGCCGAATGCGCAGCAGGCTGGCATCGAGGAAAGGGCAGGTCAGAAAGCCCAGCGCCAGCGCGGGCGCGAGGCCGGCGAGTTGCAGCGGGGGATATGCGCCCGATGCAGGGGGCATGGTGAACGTGGCGCCGTTGCTGGTCCGCCATCCGAGGGTGAGGACGACGATCGACAGCGCCAGCGCGAGCCATGCAAGCCGCGGCAGGATCGAGCCGCGGGCCCGCACGCCAAGCCACCCGATGCCGATCGGAAGCAGCGCGATGGCGATGGTGATCGCCCACTGCTCGGCCGCACTTCGGCCGACGGCCTCTCCGATGCCGAACATGCCGTGGACGCCGCCGAGGAAGTACCCGTGCAGGCACAGTGTCGCGACGCCGAAGAGTGCGATCGCGATGCGGTGCTCGCGCAGGAAGCGGTCACAGGCCGCCCTCGAGCGCAGCAGGAAGCCGACGGACGCGGCCCCGATGACATTGGGGACGACGAAAGCGATCCAGCCCGGCCACCCGAAGTCTTCGATCAGCAGCACGGGCAGGTACATGCCGATGACCCACGTCCACGAGCAGGCGAGGAAGGCTGCGCCGGTGGCCCGGCTGAGGGGGGGGTCGGGATGTGCTGCTGGGCTGCTCACGCGGAGGTCAGCGCAGGAGGGCGTCCCCAGCCGCATTCGGGGCACTCCGATGCAGCGTGGTCATCCTGCGGCGTGAGATCGTAGTGACAGATCGGGCACAGCCGCATGCCGGGCGGTGAGTACAGGCGCACCGCGTGGGGCCGGGCGAGCAGCAGGGCCGCCGTCAACGACAGCGCCGCGATGCCGCTGAGCGTGGCGATGGTCGCGAAGACCCACGCGGGGTGACGGATCCACGCCAGGATGGCATCCAGCGACCAGGCCGAGCCGATGGCCAGTGCACTGGTGGCCGCCCGTGACAGCAGCCAGGCCAGCAGCGCGAGCAGCGCGAGCACCGTCAGCAGTGATGAGCCGTGGGCCCGGCGGACGCGAAGCACGGCAACGCCGAGGGACATCGCGATGAGCACCACGAGCACGAGCGACCCGATCGACAGCGCGGGTTCGGTGACGAAGACGAGGAAGCGCGACAGCTCCACGGGCGATGGCGGCATGGCGTCCGTGATGTGCGTTCGCAGTGCAAGTATGAGTTCGAAGGCGAACAGGATCACGAGTCCGATGATCGCCAGTGGGACGGTGCGCAGCCGCTGTCCCGCTGCGGCGCGGCTGGCGGGGACGAATCCGACGCAGAGGCCGACGACACCCAGCGCAAGGCAGCACAGCATCAGGACCTCGACAATCCTCTCCGCGGCGATCCGTGGCAGAAGACTTGCGGTGTGCACGTCGAGCACGAGCAGGCTCGCGCAGGCCCAGAGCAGCGAACCGGTGGCCAGAACGACGAGCGCAACGCGCAGGTCTTCGGCGGGGTGCTTGCTGTCAGTTCGTCGAGGAGGGTGCGTGACACTGCTCGCCATCGGCTGCGTTCCCCCGCGCTGCCCGCTGCTTGTCGCGCTGTGCCTTGTCGTGGTGGTGCGCCTTCGGCGTCACATGGAACGTCGCCTTGACACGGCCGACGCGCTTGCCTCGCTCGCCCGGTGCGCGAAGCTGCTGATAGACATTCAACTGGATGTCGATGTTGAACTCGGCATCGGTGGCGGCCAGTGCGTCGATGTCCCCCTTGGGGATCACCTGGTACACCGCTGGGCCGAAGCAGGGGCGCAGGAAGCGATAGGTCAGCTCCTTGCAGACGACGGTGTTGTCACGCCCGACTTTGCTGAAGACGAACATGCCCCCGGCGATCTCGCTGTTGGCCAGCAGCGAAGCGCCTGCCATGGCGTTGTACCAGTTGCGGTTGAAGCGACGGAACGGGAGGACGGCCGTGAAGGTATCCCCGTCGATCCGCTTCATGCGGATGCCCGACCGGAAGGCGTAGGGCAGCCAGATGAAGGAGCAGACCCGATGCCAGAAGTTGTTGCGGGTGCTCAGGCGGCTGATGGCGCCTTCCAGCCAGGTGAAGAAGCCTCGACGCTTCTTCTTCGCGGGCTCCGCGCTCGCGGTCACGAACGCCTCGGAGGGCGGCGGCGGTGGCGTCTGCCCACTCACTGGCGGAGCGCTCGACTGCTTCGCTGTCTGTTGTTCGGCCACCGGCAGATTCACGACTCTCCCATCTTCCCGTCGATGTGGCGATCATATGCCGAGGCTGGCCCAGCCGCATGAGGCGGCGTTCAATGCGGTCCAGTCGGCCTGATTTGCGCACGGGGAGTGACGTGAATGATGGATCTCCCCCATCCGAGCCTGCAGCAGTGAGCGAAACACCGACCATCCCGCCCCTGAACCTCCGGACGCACGTGGTGCTGCCGCTGGCGATCGCTGTCGTGCTGGGCGGAGCGGCCATCGCTCTCGACGCTCCGGTGCGCACCGCGTTCACCTCGATCCAGACCGGTGGCGATATCCGCCGCGAGTTGGAGGTCCTGCAGCAGTTCGGCTCGGTGACAACCCTGGGCATCTGCGCCGTCGTCATTGGCTTGCTCGATGCGCCGAGGCTGCGGCGTATGCTCGACTGGATCCTCGCGGCGGTCATCGGCTCGCTCGTGCTCAACGCGATCAAGGTCCTGACCGGGCGCATCCGTCCGAGCTTCGGTGAGCCGCTCGACTTCTACGGCCCGCTCACGGTCGCGACCTGGAAAGACGAGAGCTACCGCGCCATTGACTTCGCGCATGAGGTCATGGCGATGCCATCCACGCACACGTCGCACGCGGTCATCGCAGCGGTCTTCCTGAGCGTCGTCTACCCGCCCCTGCGTTGGCTGGTGTGGCCCTGGGCTGCCGTCGTCGGCATCTGTCGCGTGTACTTCAACGCACATTGGCCCAGCGACGTCATCGTGGGCGCGTGCCTCGGTTTCATCATCGGCAGCGTCGTCATCCGCCGACTGTGGGGCGTGCGCCTGCTCGACTGGATCTGGGTGCGATTCGTCGATCGCAGTGCGAAACCGGCGTGGCCGCGCTACGTCGAAGCCTCGAGCGCCGTCTCTTCCAGCGTGTAACTGCCGGGCTTGTCCGGATCCGGATGCACCGTGAACGCCGGGTGACCCGGCTCGTGGTCGAGGACCAGCACCCACTCTTCATCCGCGGCCCGCTCCAGCAGCTTGGTGCGGCTGAGCATCGACGTGTACGGCTCGACGTCGTAGGACAGGTTCGCCGTCGCGCGGCAGTGATGACGCGTGGGCATCACGTCGGGCACGAAAATGACGGTACGACCACCCGCATCGCGGATGCGCACGCCCTGCTGTCCCCACGTGTGTCCAGGCATCGGCAGCACGCTGATGTCCGGGAGCACAACGTCCTCGCCGTCGATCAGACGCAGGTGCTCGCACACCTCATCGGTGAGGTGATCGCGCAGATACGTCTTGTGCATGGTGGACTTGTTGGCGATGGCGTCTTCCCACTCCTGCCGCTGCACGATGATCTCGGCGTTGGGGAAGGTGAGGATGGGCTTGCCGTTGTCACCGCGGCGGGTCAGTCCGCCGGCATGGTCGAAGTGCAGATGTGACACGATGACGGCGTTGATGTCCGCCGGATCGCAGCCGACCTCCCTGAGGGCATCATGGATGGCGCGATCGTCCATTGCGTACATCGCCCGTTCCTTCTCACCGAACTTGTCACCGATGCCGACTTCGACGATCACCTTGCGCGCATCGGACTCAAGCAGCAGGCAGTTCTGCTGCAGTGTCGTGCGGTTGTGCTCGTCCGGCTCCAGCCAGCGCGTCCAGACCACGCGCGGGATCAGGCCGAACATGCAGCCTGCATCCAGCTTGAAGGCCCCGGCACGCAGCAGCGTGATCTTCCAACTCATGCGTCCGCCCTCCCAGGCAGTCTTCAACGCCGAAACCGGCAAAAGGGGAAGCAGCATACCCGAGTCGCCCGGTAGACTGCTGGGATGGCCACTGAGCGATGGATCGCGGCGGCGGAGCGGACGGAGCCCGAGGAGCAGCAGGCCCGCTCTCTGCGCCCCGCACGCCTGGGTGAGTATGTGGGGCAGAGCGAGCTGGTCGAGCGGCTCCGCATCACCATTGAGGCCTCTCGTGCCCGGGGCGACGCCGTCGAGCACGTCCTGCTGCACGGCCCGCCCGGCCTCGGAAAGACCACCCTGGCCCACGTCATCGCCGAGGAGATGGGGGCGTCCCTGCGCGTCACCAGCGGCCCGGCGCTGACCCGCGGCACGGATCTGGTCTCCGCACTCACAGGCCTGCAGCCCAACGATGTCCTGTTCATCGATGAGATCCATCGCATGCCCGTCGCCGTGGAGGAGTTCATCTACTCCGCCATGGAGGAACAGCGGATCGACATCGCGGTGGACTCCGGTCTGCACGCACGCACGGTCAGCATCCGGCTCAAGCCCTTCACGCTCATCGGCGCGACCACGCGCGCCGGCCTGCTCTCGGCGCCACTGCGGAGCCGCTTCGGCGTGACGCACCATCTGCGGTACTACCCGCCGGAGGATCTGCTGCGCATCGTCGATCGCAGCCGGACCATTCTCGAGGTGCAGGCGGACGCCGATGCACTGCGTCTGATCGCCGATCGCAGCCGCGGCACGCCGCGCATCGCCAACCGATTGCTGCGCCGGGTGCGCGACTACGCTCAGGTTCGCGCCGGTGGGCGCATCACGCATCCGGTCGTCGAAGAGGCTTTGGCCCTCGAGGGCATCGATGCGCTCGGGCTCGATGAGCTGGATCGCACGTACCTACGCACCATCGCCACGACGTACAAGGGTGGGCCCGTCGGTCTCGAAGCGGTCGCCGCCACCATGGGCGAGGACGCGGGCACGCTCGAGGACGTCGTCGAGCCCTACCTGCTGCAGTGCGGCTTCCTCGCGCGGACACGACGCGGCAGGCAGCTCACCCACGATGGTGGACGCTATCTCGGCATCGAGATCGAGGATCCCGAGGACGAGGCCGAGGCGCTGTTCAACGAAGCGCCGGTGAACTGACGCGCAGCAGCCGCAGATCCGATGCGCTGAAGACGATGTCACCCTGCAGCGGCACGTCGTTCAGTTCCCAGCCGCGGAGAAAGACGAGGTCGCCAGCGTCAGGCTGGGCATCCGCACGCATGACCGTCGGCCAGCGGCCATCGATGAGATAGACGTTCGCCGCGGCTCCGTTGCTGCCTTTGGTCGTCCAGAGGTGCGCGTCCGGCACGTTGGTCAGGAAGTCCTGCAACGCGTCCCACTTCTCGTGCCGCGGCGAAAAGACCTGCAGCGGCAGCAGAAAAGCGATGAGCGCGACGGCGACTGCCGCCGGCCCCAGCCACAGCATGGCCCGTCGCCCGCCGCGGCGCATCGACGGGGGCGCTCGGCGGATGAGCCACCACGCGCTGAAGACCGCCAGCAGCGGGTAGACCGGCACCGCGTAGCGCCCGGCCCGATCGCCGAAGAGACTGAGCATCACGAGCCAGCTGCCGCACCAGATCGCAGCGAGCAGGAGTGCCGCCCGATCGCGCGCCCCGGGGCGTTCTCGCGCCATCGACACCAGCGCGAGCACCAGCGTCAGCATCCACGGCCAGTACATGACGCCGAGCTGCCGGGCGTAGTACCACCACGGGGCGCCGCCATGCTCTGCGCCGGTCGCGCGGTCGAGGCTCTGCGACCCGAAGTACGTTGAGGTGAACTCCGGGTGCAGGAGCATCATGGAGATGTGCCATGGGGCGGCCAGCGCGACACCGACGATGGTCCCGGCACCGAGCGCCGGCAGCAGCTTCGGCGCCCGCGTGGCGAGCCAGATGCCGCCGAGCAGCGGGGCGACAAGTCCCAGCATGGGCTTGGTCATCAGTGCTGCGCCAAGCGGCAGGCTCACCAGCAGGAGCCATGTCCACCGCCCGGAGGCGTGTGCCCGCACGATGCACCAGACAACCCCGAGCATCCAGAGGGTCGTCCACATGTCCAGCGCGATGGCGTTGGTGAAGCGGAAGAACTCGAGCGTCAGTGCCGTGATGCAGCCAGTCAGCAGCGCGATGCGATGTCCGGCGAGGCGGCGGGTCAGATTGACGGTCAGCAGCAGCGCGCCCATCGCCGCCAGCAGTGTGGGAAGGCGGGTGACCCAGATGTCGGTGCCAAACGCTCGCAGGAATGCACCATGGATCCAGAAGGTCAGCGGCGGCTTGTTGAAGTACACCTCG
>JBCBTA010000114.1:0-8610 GCA_039818905.1 Planctomycetota bacterium | reverse complement strand
CGAGCCCGAACCGGTCACCAGCCCGCGCGACCTCATGCTCGAGCGGCGCTACCCGGAGGTCGAGTTCTATGGCCAGGGCGCCGGCAACGCCGAGAGCATGAGGTCGCGCGGGCTGGTGACCGGTTCGGGCTCGGCGTCAGCCGCGGGTTCGAGTTCGGCGAGCAACTCATCCAGCTCCGGCACGTCGAGTTCCAGCTCGACGGGAGTCATCTCGGTCGGTGTCTCGGTGTCCGGCGTCTCCAGTGTGTCCTGTGGCTGGTCTGGAGCGGGAGCGGGAGCGGGATCGAAGAAGGCAACGACGGCTGGTGGCCCGGGGTCCTTCGGTGGGAGGATGACGTTCCACACGACGAAGAAGCCAACAGCGATCAACGCGGCGTGCAGGACGCCGGAGATCACCCAGGGCAGCACCATCCTGGTGCGGCGTCTGTGCCGGGCGCGAACCTCGCCCTCCGTGTGGGACATACCTGGATTCTACGGGCGCAGAGCGGGCGTTGGGTCAGGACGCCGGAGCGGGCTCGACACGTTTCCGTCGGAAGAGCAGGGCGTCGAGGCTGAGCGCTCCGGGGCCGGTGAAGACCAGGGCCATGGATGCGCACAGGATGACGAGCTGGAGATGCAGGTTCTTCCACGTCTCCGTCCACTGTGAGAAGTCGTCCATCTTCGGATCGGGGAGGAATCCCCACATGGCGTCAACGTTGCCGACGAGCACGGGGAAGAACTGCGTCAGCCACATGGCGACGGCCATGGTGCCGGTGAAGCCGAGTGCCCAGAAGCGCGTCAGGAAGCCCAGAAGGATGAGCCAGCCGCCGACGAACTCGGTGATGGTGGCGCCCCAGGCGAGCAGGGAGTAGGCGGTCGAGGAGGAGAGGAAGCCCGGCCAGTAGCCATTGATGGAGGCAGCCTCCATCGCCAGCACGAGGTTGAGCCGGCGGGAGCCGGTGACGGGCTCGGTGAAGTCCAGCGCGGTGTACGCGGGCTGCAGCTCGGCCTGTGCCGTGATGATGGCTGGCCGCCATGCAGCGGCCTGGTCGTCGCCCTCGGGCGCTGCATCGTCGGGCGTCTCACTCGGCGGCTCCGGCACCTCGTCGAGCGCCTCGTCCGGGGTCTCCGGAGGCGTCGTGGGCGCCTCGACGTCCGGCATGCCGTTGATGCCGGGCGGGGCCGGGGCGTCGATGAGTTCGAGATTGGCCAGTGTGGCGGCGGCCTGACCCGAGAACTCCGTCGTCTCGAACATCTTGCCCCAGCCGTAGTAGACGAAGACGGCACCGAGGGCGAAGCGGAGGAACAACGGAGCGAGATTCAGACCGAGCTTGTGTCGAAGGGTCATGATGTCGTCCTCGATGACGGGCCTGAACGCTCGAGCGTCGTTCTCGGCTCCGCCTCCCTGCGAACCTCTTGAATGCTACCTGCAACCGGGGCGTGAGGCCCCTGCATCGTTGGGAATCGGCGGAAGGTGCGTTCGGAGGCGTACAATCGAGGGCACGCGGGCGTGGCGGAATTGGCAGACGCGCGGGATTTAGGTTCCCGTATCCTCACGGATATGCAGGTTCGACTCCTGTCGCCCGCACTGCGCAGTACGTGGTTACCGGACGAGACGCAAAGGCATGTTGCCACGCGTGCTATGCTTGTCCCGCCATGCGAGTCCCCGAACCAACCAATCCGTTTCACATCGCACGAGCCTACGGCGTGCAGCCGGTCGCACCGACGCGCCCCGTGCAGGCGACCACCGGCGCCGGCGAGATGGCGTCCGAGCGAGGCCAGCGGATGCCGGAGGGCGCGCAGCGGTTGGTGGCCGGGGTCGTCCCGGGCTCGATCGACTTCGATGGTGCCAGCCCGGCACCCGATTCGTCCGCGTTGCCGATGTATCCGCGTTCAGCCGACCGGAACGCCGCGGCGACGCAGGTGACCGCCGGCCGCGTGCTCGACGTCCGCGGCTGAGCTTGCAGGGGGCCGTATGATGGCCCCCATGGATGTCACCGAGGCGCACGTCAAACCGTCTTCCATGCAGTCCGACGAGAATCTGTCGCGTCACTGGCGGCTGGATCCCGATGTTCGGCCCCTGAATCACGGCTCCTTCGGGGCATGCCCGACCGTGGTGCTGGAGCATCAGCGCGCCCTTGCCGACGAACTGGAGCGCGATGCCATCCGGTTCATGGATGACGAGCTGGAATCGCGGCTGGACGCCGCTCGGCGCGTCCTGAGCATGTTCATCGGGGCCGATCCGGACGATGTGGTCTTCGTGCCCAACGCGACGCATGGCGTCAACGCGGTGCTGCGTTCCATGCAGTTCGCCAGTGGCGATGAGCTGTTGGTGACGGACCACGAGTACAACGCCTGCACCAACGCACTGCGATTCGTTGCAGAACGGTGGGGGGCGCGCATCGTCGTGGTGGATGTTCCAACGCCCATCCACTCCGCAGATGAGGTGATCGAGAGTGTGCTGGACCATGTCTCCGGTCGCACGCGACTGGCACTGCTTGATCATGTCACCAGTCAGACGGGTCTGGTGCTGCCGATCGCACGGCTGGTGCGCGAGCTCGCGGCCCAGGGCGTGGAGTCCCTTGTCGATGGTGCACACGCTCCGGGCATGGTGCCACTGGATGTCTCAGGCATCAACGCGGCGTACTACACGGGCAACTGCCACAAGTGGATTTGCGGGCCCAAGGGCACGGGCTTCCTGCATGTGCGCTCTGATCTGCAGGGTCGCGTGCACCCGACGGTGATCTCGCACGGCGCGAACTCCACCCGGACGGATCGGTCGCGCTTCCAGCTGGAGTTCGGGTGGATCGGCACGATGGACCCGACCGCACATCTGTGTGTCCCGAAAGCGATCGAGACGATGGGCGCGATGGTTGCCGGCGGCTGGCCGGAGGTGATGGAGCGGAACCACTCGCTGTGCCTGCAGGCGCGCGAGCTGGTGCATCGTCGTCTCGGCTTCGAACCGATCGCACCGGATGACATGATCGGGTCGATGGCATCATTCCGGCTGCCCGACGGGACGGGAGACGCTCCGATTCCAGGGCTGACGCTCGACCCGCTCAAAAGGGCGCTGTACGAGACGCACGGCATTCAGGTGCCGGTCTTTCCGTGGCCGAGCTTCCCGAGCCGGATGCTGCGCATCTCGGCTCAGCTGTACAACTCGATGTCCGACTACGAAGCGCTGTGTGATGCTCTCGAGGCGGAGCTCAAGGCGTGACGAAGGTGACGTCACTCGATGCGATCATCGGGCAGTCTCGCGCGATCGAGACGCTGCGAGCCGCGGTGCGCAGCGAGCGTGTGCATCACGCGTGGATCTTTGCCGGTCCGCCCGGCGTCGGGAAGCGGACGACAGCCGAGGCCTTCGCCGCGCTGCTGCTGGATCCGACGACCGGCCCGACGCTGACGGGTCAGATCGAACCAGATCCGGAGAGCGAAACGCAGCGGCTTGCCGCCGAGGGAACGCATCCTGATCTGCACGTGATCACGAAGGAACTGGCTGCGTTCTCCGAGGAGTCGCGCATCCGCAATCAGAAGCAGCGCACCATCGCCAAGGAAGTGATCGAGAAGCACCTGCTCGATCCGATTGCGCTGGCGTCCACCATGCCGGGCGGCATGGCGAGCAAGGTGTTCATCGTCGATGAGGCAGAGCTGATGGACGCGTCCATGAGCAACGCCACGACACAGAACGCGATGCTCAAGACGCTGGAGGAGCCACCGGCGGGTGCGGTGGTGATCCTTGTGACGGCACGCGAAGAGCGCCTGCTGCCGACGGTGCGCAGTCGCTGTCATCGTGTGTCCTTCGGCGTGCTGGACGACGCAGCGATGGACGCGTGGTTCGATGTGGCGGAACTTGACGTGTCCAAGACGCAGCGCGCGTGGCTGACGCGGTTTGCCGGTGGCTCACCGGGTCGAGCGGTCGTTGCCGCGGAGACAGGACTCGACGCGTGGGCCGAGACGCTGGAGCCGATGCTGTCACAGATCGAGACGGGTCGCTTCTCGCGTGATCTTGGATCGACGATGGCCAAGCTCATCGACGAGTGGGCCAAGGCGTGGGTCAAGCGCGGCGAGAAGGCGGGTGGTCGCCCAAGCAAGGAAGCGGCCAACCATCTCGCGGCACGTCACCTGTTCACGTTGCTGTCGGAGTGGGCCCGAACGGGCCTGCGTGCCGCGGCGACCGGCGATGCCCACGACGCGATGGAGCGCAGCGCGCGTGCGATCGATCTGATCGGCCTCGCCGAATCGCAGATGCTGTCGAACGTGCGGGCGGACTTCGTGCTGGACAATCTTGCAGCGCAGCTCGTCGAAGCGTAGTCAGCCTTCGATGGAGAGCGGCGTATGGGCCGGGGGCGGCCCTGGCGCTGCATGCGTCGGCCGCGGGCTCGGCTCAGCCGGAGTGTCTTCGCCGGCTCGCTCGCGGGCGAGCTGATCCATCAGCATGGACCACGTCTCCCGCTCGTACTCCATCAGCTCGATGGCCTCGTCGGCCTTGGCGATGTCCTTCTCGAGGCTGGCCTCGAGGATCAGCCGGTGCATGTAGGTGTAAAGGGAGGTCAGCTTGGCGCACAGCTCTGGTGCGACCTCGGGCTTCATGCCGCCGATGAGCTCGAGCAGAATGGCCTTGGCCTTCGAGAACTCCTCGTAGACCTGCTCGAAGTTCTTGCTGACAAGTCCCTCGCGTCCCTCGCGCATGGCGAGGAGGCCTCCCTCGATGAGCAGCATCCGCAGCTCCTCGCGGCTGGCGGTGAGGACCTTGGTGCGGAAGTACGGGTTGTTGACATCGATTGGCATAACGCGAGGTCTTATCGGCTCTGTGGCAGCGAGACTTCAGCCCAGCGCGGAAGAACCGGCATCAGCCGAGCGTCTGGATGCTCGCCAGGGCGCCCTGCTGGCTCTGGAGCGAGGCGATGGCCTGCTCCATGGCGATGAACTCGCGCTCGAGCTGGGTCCGCCGGTTGTCCAGCTGGATGCCCAGGGCTTCCACGCGATCCTCCTGGATGTCGATCTGGGTGTCGATCGTCTGGTTCCGCAGGGTGAGCACGCCGTCGATGGAGTTGGTCAGATCATCGGTGAGCTGCTTGATGAGCTCGGCAACACCCCGCTGGGAGTAGGACTCCTCGGTGTTGGGGGTGGTGATGCCCGGAGCAAGCTCGATGGGTTCGCTGGCGATGCGGGTTGAGGCGCTGAAGAGGTCCTTCACGTTGGTGAAGTCGGCCTCGAGTGCGCTGCGGAAGCGATCGCGATCGAATTCCAGCTGCGAGCCGCTGCCGATGCTCACACCGACCTGGAAGAGGCGCTGGAACTGTCCCTCGATGCCGATGCCTTCGCCCTGAATGACGCGGCTGAGCGAATTGCGGACATTGTTGGCTGTGGTATCGCCGAGCAGCACGCCGCGCGAGTTGGTCTCGGCGTTGAAAAAGCTCTGTGCGTCGATCGCGCTAATGACGTCATTGTAGGAGGAGATGAAGGACTCGATCGCCTCCTCGACGGCGCTGGTGTCGCGCGTGACGGTGATCTCGATGGGTTCGCTGGTCGTGGTCTTGAGGTCGATGGTGACGCCGGCAACGACGTCGTCGAGCGTGTTGTCGCTGCTGGTGAGCAGCACTGCCGACGCGGGATCGGACGAACCGAAGAAGACCAGTGCATCCTCACCCTTGCTCAGGGTCGTCAGCCCGAGGTCGAGGTTGCCCGTGTCGATGATCGCGCGGCCGTCGGCGCCGCTGAAGCGCGAAGTCAGCGAGATGCGGTAGGAGTTCGCGCCGCCGCCGTCATTGATGATGGTTGCTGCAACGCCCACGCTCTCCTCGTTGATCTTGCGCACGACGTCTTCGAGCGTGTCCGTCGAGGCGAACTCGACGACGCGCTCGTAGGAGCCGTCGGCCTCCAGCACGCCACCCTCTTCCGAGAACGTGCCTCGAACGTTGAGGTCGCGGGCCACGGTGCCGGAGACATCCTCGATGACAAGGTCGCCGCCGCCACCGGCAATGTCACGAATCACGATGCCGTCGCCGTTGTCGTTGATATCGACTTCGATGTCGATGCCCGGGCGGCTCTCGAGGAAGCTGATCAGGTCGGCAACGGTCTCGAGTGTGCTTCCGATCTCGGCGGTGGCGGAGTTGCCGGACGAGTCGGTGATCCGGATCTCACCCGTGCCGATGCCTTCGCCGAGGCGCAGGTCCTCGAGGCGCGTCCCTGCGGAGATCCAGCGCAGCTGCAGATTGGATCCGTTGAGCGTGCTGGCCGCCTCGCCGGTGGTCTCGATGCCGAGATCAGCCGCGGCGGATCCGGAGACGACCAGCGAGCCCGCCCCGGCGGAGCTGTCGATCAGCGAGATGCCGTTGCCTGCGCGGTTGAACCCGGCGCGGACGGCGATGCCGCCGGCCTCAGCCTGCGTGTTGATCTCGTTGACGATGTCTGAGAGTGAACCGGAAAGCGCGGCGTTGCTCAGCGTGATCGTCGTGCTGGCGCCGGTGCGATCTTCGATGGTGAGCTCGTTGCCGGACAGTCCGCTGCCACCGTTGAGATTGCGGGTTAGCACGGAGTTGATGCCCGCGATCAGGCGCTGGCCGACAACCGTCGTGCCCGCAAGACCGACTTCGCCCGTATCAATGCCGAGATCGGCCGCCGTCGTGCGACCTTCCTGGCTCTCGATGATGAAGTTGCCGCCGCCGCCGGTGTTGTCGATGACCTGCAGTCCATCCTGCGTCACCGAAGCGACGATGTCGATGCCCGCGCCGCCGTTGGCTTCAGCCGCGGATGCATTGATGACGTCGGCAACGTCCTGCAGCGTGGTGGCCCGCGTGCGCACGGTGACGGTCTCATCATCGACTTCGTCGGTGATCTTGCCGAGGTCGATGTTGAGGATGGTGCCATCCTTGGACGTGATCTTGAGGTCGGTCGAGCCGTCGCGGATCTGCACACCGATGCCGTCGTTGAGCGACGACAGGGCGGTGATGCCGCTGGCGAACCGGATGCGTGAGCCGGTCAGTTCGTCGGCGCCGACGGAGCCCTCGATGCCGAGGCTGGACGCCGTCGTCGATCCGAAGCCATTGCCGATGGTCAGCGAGCCGCCGCCACCCGAGGTGTCGGTGATGGTCAGGGCGTCGCCCGAGACAGATGCCTCGACGCTGACGCCGCCCGCGGCATTGATGGTGTTGATGACGTCATCGATAGTCGCGGCGGTCGAGAGATCGACGGTGGCCTGGGCACCGGAGCGGTCCGTGATGACGATGTCGCCGCGGCTGACACCGAGGCCGCCGTTGAGTTCGGCGAGCGTGGTTTCTGTGGAGATCGCGCCGCCACCCAACTCGAAGCTGAAGGACTCGGCCCCGAGGCCAGAGATGTCCTGATCAGCGAAGCCGCGCGACAGCTGCTGCTGCGTGGAGACCAGACGCTGCACTTGGAAGGTGTAGGAGCCTTCGTTGGCGCTGGTGCTGGCGGTCGCGCTGACGGCGTCGGCGTTGGAGCTGGTGGCCAGGTTGGTGTCGAAGAGCTTGTCGGTGTTGAAGGCACCGGCAGCGGTCTTCAGGCCGAGGAGCGACGAGTTGATGGACAGATAGGCCGCCTGCTGCTGCTGGAGCTCCAGGATCCGGTTCTGGGCGAGCTGCTGGGGACGGGCCTCGATGGCCAGGAGCTGCTGAATGAGCGCCCCCGTGTCGATGCCGCTGAAGAGTCCCACACTGGTCGAAATGCTCATAGTCGGCCTCCATCCCGTCTGGCCCCGCATCCATGCGAGGCCGGCAGCGCGCACGCCGCCCCTGGTCGGCGGTGTCGCACAGCGCGTGCCAACGCCATGCGCGCACACCATCCGCCGGTAGGTTGATCGACCTGTCGTGCCCCGAGCTTGACCCGCACGGTCCCGCCGCCCCTTCCACCGGTGCTGCCGCCCTCATTCTCGGACGTCCTCAGCTGGGATTGGCTCTCCCCGGGGGTGGCCCGGGCCCGCTCATGGCGGTATCCATGGTGCCATGAGCACGACACTGCCCGACGTCCCGACTGTGCCCCACGTCATCGAGGGAGATCCGGCCCACCTCGAGGGCATCGAGTGGCTGCTGACCAATGGGATCGGCGGTTTCGCGATGGGAACGGCCCTGGGTGTGAACCGCCGGAAGTACCACACCATGCTGAACGCGGCGTCGAACCCGCCGGTCGAGCGAATTGCGACCGTCAACCGGCTGGACGAGCAGGTGCTCCTCGACCCGGGGACACCCAACCAGGAGTCCATCGACCTGGCTCTGCACGCCACGGCGTCGGGCGAGATCGGGCCCGGCGATCCCGCCCGGGTGGTGCGCTTCGAGAAGGACGCGACCACATGCCGCTGGACGTTCACCTACGGCGCGTCGTCGATGACGAAGGAACTGCGTCTTGGCTGGCGGCGCAACTGCTGCGCGATCCGGTACACGATTCGTGCGCATCGCAAGCAGCGTCTGGTCGTGCGGCCGCGCGTGACTCTCCGCGACTTCCATGATGTGCTCGAGAGGGTGGACTCCACGCGCCTGTCGGTCGAGGCCCGCGCGCGCGGCTGCACGGTGCAGGCGGACGGGCAGTCGATAGAGATCGTCGCCGACGCGGGATCATTCGAGAGGCGAGACGACATCGGGCCCACGGTTGTGCGCGATGCGTACTACGCCCTGG
>JBCBTA010000113.1:0-8627 GCA_039818905.1 Planctomycetota bacterium | reverse complement strand
GATGTTGAACTGCTCGGGCTGGTCAAACTGCTGTTGGTCGTGCTGAGCGGCTCCTAATAGCATAATCACTTTTGCCTTGGCGGGTATTGTTCCTCCACTCACTTCTACCTCTTCGGAGGTGACAAACAGAACGCGTCGCAGCTCATGGGCGTCTTCGGCACCGCGTGGGCAGTGACGGGTGTCATCGCCGTCTTTCCTCTGAACTTCATCAGCAAGCGCATCGGCAAGACGCGCACGCTCATCACCGCGGTCCTGCTGATGAGCGGCGCACAACTGAGCAAGATTGTGTGCTACAACCCCGAAGCGCCGTGGCTGTTGATCATCCCCACGGTCATGCTCTCGACCGGCATGCTCTTCTTCTTCACCCTCGCCGCGGCGATGGTCGCCGACGTGTGCGATGAGGACGAACTGCACACCGGTACGCGCAGCGAGGGCAGCTACTACGCCGTGTTCTGGTGGTTCATGAAGATGGGCATGGCCGTGGCGTATTTCATCGCCGGCCTGCTCATCGCCGCCACAGGGTTTGACGAGAAGGTCTCCATCCAGACAGATCGCACCCTGGTGCTGCTGCGCGTCTTCGAGATCGGCATCCCACTCGGCCTCTGCGTCGTGTCCTACCTGCTCATCCGGTGGTATCCGCTGTCCGAGAGTCGCATGTACGCGATCAAGGAGGCCCTGGAGCAGCGCGCGTCCTGAGGCCGCCACAACGGGTCGCCCGAGGTGTGCTCCGGCCCGGTAAAGCGCTCAACCTGTCACCACCCGCCGGCCTCCAGCCCGAAACACCTTGACTCGCGCTGGAGACGGGCGACAATGTAAACGATTACCATGCCGAAACGGCCTCTCAGCACGCCTTTCGTGACGCCCTGCGTGCCGAGTTGGGCCCAAAGTAAAACGATACACCTGACATGTCTCGAGCATTCCACGCTTGAGCGCTGACCGCACCCGTTGCGGGAGCCCGAAGGAGCGAGATCCATGCACCGCACACCAGCCGCACTCCTGGCGGTACTCATCGCGACACCCGTCGCGTCTGCCCAACTCACCTCGGTCTACAACCCGAGTTTCGAGATCGCTGGGCTCTCCGAGAGTGAGCCCGACGGCTACCGCCTCTTCACCGCGCCCGCCCGCGTGCGCGTCGGCGTCGATCCTGGGGCCATCGCTCGCACAGGCATCGCGTCCATGCGACTCTCCGGCACCGGCACATTCGTCGGCTTCGACACCAACGTGCTCACCGGTCTGCCACCCAGTCAGGTGCTCAACGATCTTGTCTACGACTACGGCTGTGGGCCCGTGCGCTTCAGCTTCTGGTACGCCATCCCCGCCGATGCGCCACTCCAGAGCCAGCGACTCGGCATCAAGATGGAGTTTCGCCGCAGTCTGAGCAACACCTCGATCTACCTGCCTTTCGAGGCGCTCCCCGTCGGGCCGGAGCTTGACGGTGTTGGCCACACCAACGGCGAGTGGCGTCAGATCAGCCTCGTGATCGAGCCATCCGAGTTCGACTTCATTCACAACTACAACAACCAGGGCATGACCTACGGCCAGACGCCTCAACTCGTCAGCTTGCTGCCCTTCCGGTTCGGCGACGTCCCTGACTCTGGCGTGATCTACATCGATGACATGGAGTACTCGCAGGATCTCACCGGTGCGGAGTTCCCCATCGTGGAGCTGTGGGACGACACCGAGATCCGCCTTGACGTCATTCCGACATTCCCCGGCATCGTCGAACCCGCCGTTCCGGTCACGTTCATGGGGGACTCGACGGTCTTCGGCGGCAACGTGGGGTATGGCTGCACCCCGTCCGGCGATACGTTCCAGCTCATCAACATCGTCGATCGCGTGCCTTCGACCACTGAGTTCCCGCAGACCTTCGCCGACATCATCGCGAACAACTACGTTCGCCCGGTGATCCAGCAGGCCGATGGCACCAGCGATGACTTCGGATCCTCCGTCGTCAGCGCACCGGGCTATCGCCAGGCTGGCGGCCAGCTCAACATCGTGCCGACCGGTATCGACGCGCACGTGCAGTGCGATTACGACTTCCCGGCGCTCATGGACGATGGCATGGGAGGCATGGTTCCCGCGGAGCCGCCCCAGCGCACCCCCGTCGAGATCACCGGCACGGGTGACTACGGCGTCGCGGCGACCGTCGAGAGCACGCGCACCTACATCCCCGACCCCGTCGTCGGGACGACCCAGTTCAAGGTCGATTGGACCTTCACGGCCAATCAGAACATCAATCTCGACACCAGCAAGTCAACCGGGAACGATGCCTTCCGCCTGATCTGGATCAGCAGCATGTTCTCCTCACGCTCGCTCGGCGAGTTCGACGGCAGCTGGGTCGAGGTCATCGACGGTTCAGACAACAGCGAAGTGCTTCTCCTCCAGGACAGCACGCCGCGCAACGCATTCCTCTGGGGCTCACCCCGGCCCACCGCAGTCGGCAAGAGTTTCACAGTCGGCAAGGAGCCCGGTGCGAGCTGGAACCCGACAAGCCCGAGCGTCACGATTACGATCGATTCACTCACCGGCGTGACCGGCAACATCGGCGTGCAGGGCTTCCTCGACAGCTCGCTCGATGTCAACGACGACTCACTGTCTGTCTGGCTTGAGTGGACCGATGCGCCCGCCACGATCAACAGCGGCACCGTGCTCAGTGGAAGCTTCACAGTCACGGCGACCGAGCCATCGGCACCGTCCCAGGGCGGCGCGTGCTGTTTCGGCTGCTTTGACGACAACCTGAACGGCCCGGATGTCGCCGACTTCCAACTCTGTCGAGACGGTGTCACCGCGCTCGAATGCGAGATCGCCGAAGGCAAGTTCTCAGGAGTCGGCACGTCCTGCGGCGGGTCGATCTGCGACGCCTACTGCCAGGGTGACCTGATCGGCGACGGCGACGGTAGCGTCACCCTCGCCGACTTCAGTGGACTCGCCAACAACTTCGGCCTGGTCTCCGGCGGCAGCAGAGCCCAAGGCGATTTCAACTGCGACGGAGCCGTCAGCCTCGCTGACTTTACGGTGCTCGCGCAGAACTTCGGCTGTGTGGGAGCCATCGGGCATCCCAACGACTGACGACTGACGCTGGCCTCCAGATGAGTCTTCTCCACGAAGGCCCGCTCTCCCTGGGGAGCGGGCCTTTCACATGTGCCGCCAGCTCCGTGCGCCCGCCGCGGATCTGACAGGCCCCGACGCTCCAAAGGGGGTCGATGATCCACCGCTCTCCGTAGAGAGATTCGGTCGAGTTCCGAGTGGACGAGACGAGTGGTCGGCGAATGCGGGTCGCACCAGTCGAAAGCACGCCGCAAGTCGGACGCATCAGAGAACCTGATGCGGCATCATGACTCCTATGACGCACCGGCCCGCTTGAGTTCAATTGCCGCCGGAGGACTGCGATCGCACGCGCGCAATCTCAGCGAACAGCGAGTCTCGCCGCACCGGCTTCGAGACGTACCCGTCCATGCCCGCGGCTATGCACGCCTCACGATCGCCCGCCATTGCGTTGGCAGTCATCGCAATGATCTCAGTTCTGCCGCCGTGCTTCTCCTCGGAGAGCCGTATTTGCCTCGTTGCCTCGAGGCCATCCATGACTGGCATCTGAACGTCCATGAGAATGAGGTCGTATCGGTTTTGCATGTGTGCATCAACGGCCTGTCGCCCATCCTCTGCTATCTCAACAGTCCACCCGGCCTTCTCCAGCACCCGCACTGCAAACTTCCGATTCGTGGCATTGTCCTCCACGAGCAGCACATGACCCGATTCCGGCTCTTCCGATTCCACTGAGTCAGTGCCGCTGGTCTCGGCAGGAATCGGATCGCGTGCCATTGACTCGCCGGCAAGAACCCGCACGACGGAGTCAAGGAGCATCGACTGCTTGACAGGCTTGAGCAGCGTTCCGGAGATCAGGTTGTCGATCGTTGCATGTTCGGTTCGTGACAATCCTGAAGACGTGAGCAAGAGAACCGGGAGGTCTCGATGCACTGATAGATCCCGGATCCTATTGACGAGTTCGATCCCGTCCATCTCAGGCATGTGGAGATCGACGAAGATCAGCCGGAACGGCCGATTGCCGCTCGCGGCTCGATCGAGCGCCGCAAGGCACGCCGCGCCACTCTCGACAGACACTGGGATGAGACCCCAGTTTGCGAGCATTATCTCGAGGAGACGCCGGTTCGTCTGGTTGTCATCAACAACGAGGACCGGGCACTTCGCGAGCGACTCCAGCCCAGCTCGAATGCCCTCGTGAGTCCGCTCCTGGCCGAGCCCGAATCTGGCATTGAAAGCGAAAACGCTCCCGTCTCCCGGCGTGCTCTCGACCTCCAGCTCGCCCCCCATGAGCTTTGCGAGCTGCATCGAGATCGACAATCCAAGCCCCGTGCCTCCGTGTGTCCGCGTCGTGGAGGAATCTGCCTGCTCAAAAGGCTCGAAGATGCGTTGAATCTGTGCTTCGGTCAGACCGACGCCAGTGTCCTGCACAGCAAAGCGCAACACCAATTGCTCAGACTGTTCGGAGATTCGCTCAACCGCGAGACGAACTTCGCCTTCGTCTGTGAACTTGATGGCGTTGCCTACGAGATTGACAAGAACCTGCCGCAGCCGGGTTATATCCCCGACGACTGCATCTGGAACATCAGAGCCGACAACGTACGTGAGCTCAACACCTTTCGCGTGCGCTCGAAGCGAGAGTGGATTGAGTGTGTCCGCGAGGGTATCACGAAGCAAGAAATCAATCGGGTCGAGCTCGATCTTCCCTGCCTCAATCTTGGAGAAGTCCAAGATGTCGTTGATAATCGAGAGCAGTGAGTCCGCCGACGACTTGACTGTAGACATGTACTCCCGCTGCTCTGGAGTAAGATCAGTGTCAAGCGACAGCTCGGTCATCCCGATGATCCCGTTCATCGGTGTGCGGATCTCATGGCTCATGTTTGCGAGGAACGCACTCTTTGCCCGCGTGGCATCCACCGCCTCGGCCTCGGCAACCTCTGCCCGCTCTCGCTTCTTGATTGCGGTGTGAAGTGACAGATTCGTTGCGGCGAGCGTACGTGCGGCACGTGACGCGCGCTGGGCAAGGTATGCCGCGGCGGCAAGCGCGGCTGCAAGAAGGCATCCTACGACGAGCATCAGGAGCGCCAGATCTGTGACTGTCGAGTCTTCACCAAGCGCGGCGTCGATTCGAGCCCCCTCGGCAGCCATTGCCTGCCAGAGGCTCACGGACGCCGTCAAGACCGCGATCGCCAAAGGAATAGGCGCCCAAGACGGCACTCGCATCTCTGCCGTTTGGTCGCGAGACCACAAGAGGCAGATCATCGAACTGCTCACCACCAGAAAGCCCGCCGACGTGTGGACTGCCATACGAGTGAGGCTGCCCCAGCCATACGCCGTTTCGAGGTGCGCGAAGTACCCGGAGAATGCGACCATTCCAAGGCCAAAAGTCAGGGAGGTCAGAACGGCAGCCGACGCCGACAACTTCTCCGATCGCACCGATCCCAGATTGAACATCAGCGCGAGGCCAAAGAGGCTAAAGCACGCAGCCGTGTTCGGAGCCATCCGACCCGGATGCGACGTCTTTACGGTGATGTCGTGCTTCATGAACAGCTCGTCGATGAGCAGGTTCACGCCCGCAACGTATTCGGTGAGAGTCAGTGCGCCGATGGCGAGCGCAATTCCCCCAAAGAACACAGCAAACCGCCGGTATCCAATCGCAGCTGCAACCAGCCCCGCGCCGCAGAAGACGAACCCGAGCGCGGTGTTGTACTGCATCGGCACAAAGCTGGGGAGCACCTGGATGAGGGTGACGGTGCCCGTGTACCAGCCAATGAGCACGGTCAAGCCCAGAAGCACTGTCAGTGTTCCGCCCGAGATGGCGGCTCCTTTGAGCACGCGATCGAATTGAACACTTCGTGCCATCAGCGCTCTCTCTTCGACGTCCCATTCAGCCCACGCCCAGCATCACAGGATGCTCCCCGCTGCGGGGGCCCCGCGAGTTCACCATACCAGCGTCTCATGCCACGATCCGGAGACCAGCCGATGGCGTCCTGATCCTCTCGCTGATCGCCACCGTTTCTGGGCGCGCATCGTTGGAGACTGGCCCTGTATGTGACGGCGCGCCCGAGCGCGACGACGCGCGCTGACGAAGCCAACCCGATTGGCCAAATCAAGAGCGGTACGCCCTGCAAGAGTGCGGAGCAAACAGACGAGGCGCGGCGTGGTGCGAGTCAGCGCGCAAGAGCCACCTGCCGGACTTGAACCGGCGACCTAAGCTTTACGAAAGCTTCGCTCTACCAACTGAGCTAAGGTGGCCTCACCGCCATCGGGGCCGGCACAGACGCCCCGTCGGGATCGGCAAGAGACAGAGCGTATCGGCAGACCGAGGGGCCTGTCCACACCCCCGGCGAATCGATTCGAAACCTCGGCGAGGATCGCCCCGGCTCAGCCCGCCTCCGGAGTCAGTTCCCCCTCTGCCGGCTCCACCTTGAGCAGCTTGGCGCCCGCGGCACGGAGCTGGGCAAGCTGACGCTCACCGATGCGGGCCCGGAGCGTCACCTGGCCGTTGTCGTAGCGCCGATCCAGCACGTCTGCCCGCTTCTCGATGACGTCGATCGCCTTGCCATCGCTCAGAGGAAGTGTCAGATCCAGTTCGGCGATCGGACCCTTCATCAAGGTGCGGACGCGCTGCTCCAGCTCGTCGTGCCCCACACCATCGACTTCGATGGCGCAGAAGGGCAGCGAGTCTGGATACCGGCTCTGCCACAGCAGGACCTCCGCGTTGTCGCGCAGCAGGTCGGCCTTGTTGAGCAGAATCAGCTCGCTGGGACGGCTCCACTCGACGCCCGAGGCAGCCGCGGCCTTCTCGTGCTCTTCGTACAACTCGTCCAGCGTCGCGCGGACGACGTCGTGGTGGATCTCCGCCGCGGGATCGGAGACGTCAATGACCAGCAGCAGCAGATCGGCGTTGGTCGCCTCCTCCAGCGTCGCCTTGAACGACGCGATGAGGTGGTGCGGCAGGTCGCGAATGAACCCGACGGTGTCCGACAGCATGACGCCGACGCCGCCACCCAGCGACCACTCGCGCGTGCGCGTCATCAGCGTCGCGAACAGCCGATCCTGTGCGAACGCGCCGCCCTCTGTGAGCGTGTTGAAGATGGTGGACTTTCCGGCGTTGGTGTAGCCGACCAGCCCGACGGAGAAGTGATCGTTGTTGCGAGCACGGACCTCGCGCTGTTTGCGGGCGTAGATCTGGTCCAGCTCACGGCGCAGCTGCGTCTTCTTCCGCTGCACGATGCGCCGGTCGATCTCGATCTGCTGCTCACCGGGACCGCGCGTGCCGACGCCGACGATGCCACCGGATCCGACGATGCGCTCCAGGTGGTCCCACATAGCGCGCAGTCGCGGGTAGGTGTACTCGAGCTGGGCAAGCTCCACGGCGATGCGGGCCTGCCGCGTGGTTGCGCGGCTGGCGAAGATGTCGAGAATCAGCTCCGAGCGGTCGATGACCTTGCGCTCGGTCTCCTTCTCGATGTTGGCGATCTGCTTGGGCGACAGCTCGTGGTCGAAGATGATGACCCCGGCGTCCAGCTCGCGGCACATCGCCTTGAGCTCCGCCAGCTTGCCGGTGCCGATGTAGGTGCCGGGCTCAGGACGATTGCGATTCTGGATGATCTCGCCGACGACGCGCACACCGGCCGTCTCCGCCAGGGCACGAAGCTCGCCGAGTGGATCCCGCTCGTCGAAGCGTGAATCGGGGAGATGGACAGCCGCGAGCACGGCGCCTTCACGCCGAATTCGGATCTCGCTGCGCTCTTTCTGATATGGCATGGCCTGTGAAACCTCAGGATGTGGTACGTGAGCGACGGCCCCGCCGCGATGGGCGACGCTGGGCTACGGCATGTGCGTGTGGAGGGAGAAGGCGCGGAGGAACAGCCTCCGAAATCGCTCTCTCATGCGTGTGGTGTCGCTCACAGGCGCATCGGTCTCACCATCCTGCTGCGGGCTCCTGGCCGGGGATTGGCCGCGGCGGAGTTGCCGCTGGGGCCCGCTCCATCGAGCATACGCGTGGCAGACGGTCGGAACAAGACGGATTCGTCGCCGGTTGCCGATATGCAGGACAACCGAATGCCGATTCGAGACGAACACGCAGAGGCCCGAATTCGTTCTATTCCGGGACGAACCCCAACAGGAGCCGCATCCTTGCGCACCAGAACCACAGTCGCCGGCGCCTTGCTGATCTTCTGCCTGGCCCTTCTGGCCGTCCGCCTGCCTGTCGCCATCGCGCAGCGTTCGATGGACTACGCGCAGTGGGATCCGCTCATCGAGGTCCAGACGCTCGTTGACCGGTTCTATTTCGAGGAGCCGGACTACGAGGCGATGCAGGAGGGCGCGATTCGAGGCATGCTCGAGGCGCTGGACGATCCGTACACCGTCTACATCCCTGCACAGGAGGTCGATGACTTCGACCGCACCATCCGCGGCTCCTATGTCGGCATCGGCGCAGAGGTGAACTCTGCCGACGGCTTCCTCAAGATCGTCAGCCCGATGGATGACTCACCGGCGTACAAGAGCGGCGTCGAAGCCGATGACCTCGTCGTCGCGGTCGATGGCGAATCGACGTACGAGCTTCGACTTGATGAGATCAT
>JBCBTA010000112.1:0-8637 GCA_039818905.1 Planctomycetota bacterium | reverse complement strand
TCACACTCTTCCCGGCGTATGACGAGGCCATGCCCGCATGACAGCCGTGTCGCTCATCATCTCGACACGCAACCGTGCGTCGCGCATCGGCACCTGTCTTGACGCCTTGCCGACAGAAGGCTTGGTGCGCTGCGGGTTCGAGCTGATCCTCGTGGACAATGGCTCCAATGACGGCACCGGCGACATCATGCGTGCGTTCGCCGCAGAGCGGCCATACCCCGCGCAGGTCATCGTCGAGCCCGAACCCGGCCTATCGCACGGACGCAACGCCGGGATTCGTGCTGCCAGGGGCGAGATCATCGCATTCACCGACGACGACTGCTATCCGGCACCCGACTACGCCGACGCCATCGTCGAGACGTTCACCACACGCCGCATCGATTACTGTGGCGGGCGCATCTTGCTGCACGATCCGACTGACGCCCAGTACATCATCAATACCCGGGAGACGCCGCGCACCTTCGGCCCAGGCAGCATCATTCGCCCTGGTCGCATCCAGGGTGCAAATATGATCTTTCGACGCAGCGTCGTGGAACGCGTCGGCCTCTTTGATCCCCAGATGGCCGGACTCGACGTCATGCGCTGCGAGGATGTGGACTACTGCACCAGGGCGTCACTGTGTGGTTTCACCGGCGCACACGTGCCGAGCATCGTCGTGCAGCACCACCATGGGCGCAAGCCCGGTCCGGACCTCGATGCCCTCAAGCGCGACAACCAGATTTCACTCGGTGCGCACTACATGAAGTTCTGGATGCTCGGCTACCGACGAGCGCTGCTCGCTTACCTGGGTGTTGTGCTGCATCGACGTAATCCTGCGGAGGTCGGGCAGCACCTCCAAGGAGCGCGGGCCTATCGCCGGATCATCCGGACGCGTGGCCGAAGCCCCTTCGACGCCCTGTCTGTCCCGCTGCAGACCGAATGGGAAGGCGGAGCGCCATGAGGAGTTGCATGGTCCTCGGCTGCGGGCGAAGCGGCACGAGCATGGTCGCCGGGTGTCTTCATGGCGCGGGCTACTGGCTCGGCGACAATCTCATGCCTCCCACGCACGGCAACCCCAAGGGATACATGGAATCGCGCGATGTCGAGCGCATCAATGAGCGCCTGATGGAGCCCATGTTCCCGATGCGCCCATCGGGCCCGCTCGGACTCCTGTTTCCCGGTCGCCTTGGCCCCGGGCTCCGCTGGCTCGCGCGCGTCCCGCTGGACGCCACGATGCACAGCACGCCCGACCTCGATGCACAGATCGCTGCCCAGTGCACCAGGCCGCAGTTCGCATTCAAGGACCCACGCTTCTGCTTCACCCTTCCGATCTGGCGCCCGCACGTCGGCGATGCCGCCTTCATCGTGATCTTCCGGGAGCCGGGACGCACGGCCCAGAGCATCGTCTCCGAATGCAGGCGCGACGCATATGCCAGACACGTGCGCATGACGGAGGCATGGGCCACGGAGCTCTGGACCCTGAGCTACCGGCACATTCTGGAACACCATGCGGATCGCGGCGACTGGCTCTTCGTGCACTTCGATCAAGTGCTCCGCGAGGATGGTCTGGACCGCATTGAGGCTCTGCTTGGGACAACCGTGGACCGCGACTTTCCCGAGCCCGCACTGAAGCGCTCGGAGGACCTCGACGGCCTTCCCCCCGAGGCACTGCGAACGTACGAACAACTGTGCGCGCGGGCGGGATTCACGCCATGAGCACCCCGCTCGTCTCGGTCGTGGTCTGTACTTACAACCGTGCGCCGTACCTGCAGCGCATGCTGGAGAGCTTCGTCGCCCAACCCAGTCGATCTTCGATCGCGCACGAACTCGTCGTCATCGACAACAACTCAACCGACGACACATCGTCGATCGTCGAGCCTTTCGTTCGCGACCATGGCGTCCGCTGCATCGTCGAGCAGAAGCAGGGCCTTTCGCACGCACGCAACCGAGGTATCGAAGAGACGACGGGCCAGCTCGTCGCGTTCCTTGACGATGACGTCCTTGTCGATCCGTCATGGCTTGCACACCTGGCGGCATGCGCACAAGACACGGACGCTGCGGTCATCGGAGGCCGCAGCTACCTCGTCTTCGAGCAGGAACCTGAGGCGTGGCTGGGCACGGATTTTCGCAGGCAGCTCTCGGAGGTCGATCTGGGTGACCAGCGGCGACCGCCGCGCGAAGGCGAGCGCCTCTTCGGCCTCAACCTGACATTCCGGCGCGATGCGCTTCTCGAAGCAGGCGCCTTCGATCCGGCCCTCGGCCGCACTGGATCCAATCTGCTGGCCGGCGAGGAAGTCGTCATGATCGACCGCATCATCGCCGCGGGCGGCACGGCGTACTACGAACCCCAGGCAGTCGTCGGACACATCATCTCACCGGATCGCATGCAATGGGCGTACTTCGAACGGCTGTCGCGTGGCGTTGGTGTCTCCATCGCGCGTGCCAGCGCCTCTCTGCCACCGCTGCGACTGGCAGGATGGATCGCCCGTGACGCCGTCTCGCTCATCGGAGCCGTGGCCCGCAGCATCACGACCCGTGTGGGTGGCGGGTCGGCGTACGACGTGCGCCGCATGCGAAGCGTCGTGATCGTCGCGCAAGCGCGTCTGGTCGAACGGATCCGCGTATTCGGTCGCCGAGTGCGCGGTCAGGCCGAACCGTCACGATAGTCCTCGTTGCGCATGCCGCGAAGACCGTGGAGCAGGCCTTTGCCGTAGGCCATGAGACGACGCTGCTGAACCTGCTGCGGCTTGTTCCAGAAGAGCACAAGCAGCAAAAGGAGATGGAAACAGCGACGCCCGACGCCGATCACCCATGTGCTGCTGGTCGCGTCCGGTTCCAGCTCCAGGCGTATGGCGGCCTCGATCGTACCGATGCGGTACTGCCGGCGGATGATCCACTTCTCCGTGACGCGTTGCGGCGGGATCCAATCCTCCACCACCGCCTCGTCACACCAGACCATCCGCTTCCCGGCGAGGTACAGCCGACGGAAGAAGTGCGTGTCCTCGCCACCTGTCAGGGCGTACCGCTCATCGAACCAGAAGTCATCCGCGTGGTTGATCGCCGCCCGCACCAGCGCATTGTTGGTCGCTGCCCGATCGATGAATGCGCCCGTCGAGCGACGACGCCGCTCGAAGAACCGGCCCTTGACGACCCACTCAGGCGGCTCCTGCTCGAAACGTGGCACCACCGGGCCACCGACGACATCCGCCCGGTATCGCTCCTGCGTGTGCAGCAACTCCGCAAGCCATCGCGGCGACGGCGTCTCGTCATCGTCGAGGAATGCCAGGAAGTCGGCATCAGCCGCCGCGTGCGCCATCGCCGCGTTGCGGGCGTAGGAAATGCCCCGACGCTCCTCGGTCAGATAGGCGATCGGCCAGCGGCAGCGATGCTCCATTCGCACGGAGCGGCAGGCGTCGCGGGCGGATGCCGCAGGGTCGTTATCGACGACGACGATATCGATCAGCGGTGGCTCACCATCGAACTCGAGTTGGTGCAACGCGCACAGGAGGCGCGTCAGCGGCTCAGGGCGTTGGTAGGTCGCGATGCAGATCGACACCCGCACGGATGAAAGGGTACATTCGCCGTCGCTCCCATGTCACGACTCTTGCGCGCACCCACGGATGAGCCGACCCACGCCCCACTGGTCTCGGTGGTCGTGCCGACCTGCAATCGCGCGGAAACCGCCGCCCGGTGCCTCGAAGCGCTGGCGCAGCAGACGCATCGCAGCTACGAGGTGGTCGTGGTGGACGACTGCTCCGCCGACGACACCCCCGCGCAGCTTCGGCGCATCGCAGACGAGCACCCCGACCTTCGAATCACGCTTTTGCGAAATGAGCCGCAGCGCGGTGCGAATCCCAGCCGCAACCGTGGGGTCCGGGCATCCAGCGGTCAGATCATCTGCTTCATCGACGACGATGCCATGGCGCGTCCCGACTGGCTGGAGTGTCTCGCCGCGGCATTCGACGATCCGGGGACCGCCGGCGCGGTGGGCCTGGTGGAAGACCCGGATCCGCGGAACATCTTCGACCTGACGTTTCGCGGCAATCAGCGCATCGCGGTCAGGCCCGGCCCCGCCCTCCGTCTCGCCGGCACCAACATGGCCTTCCGTCGTGAGGTGCTGGAGCGCTTCACCCTCGATGAGGACAGGGCCGCCGCCCCTCAGCGGGCCGACGGAACGCCCGATCTGACCGTGTCTGGCCGCGGCGATGAGGAGGGCCTCTTCGTCATGATGCGAGCGGCGGGGATGCACGTGGAAGCGGTGCCCGGTGCAGTCGTGCTGCACGAAGATTTCTACAGCGGGCGGTCGTTCTTCCGGCAGGCGTGGAAGGGCGGCACCGCCGCGGCACGATTCGTCTACAAGTTCAGACTCCCACCGCGGCTGGATGTCAGCCCATTCGTCCTGGCGTACCTGACGCTCCCGCTGGTGCTGATCGACTGGCGTCTGCTCATCGTGCCGATGCTGTTCTTCGCCGCCGCCATCGGCGCGATTACCTACAACGACCTCGTCCGCAAGGGCAAGACGGTGTGGCAGACGCTGATCACCTTCCCGATCCTGCTGGCGTACTACCACGTACGGGTCCTTGGCTATGTCACCCAGACACTGCGGCTCTGGCTCGGAGTGCAGCGCATCGAGCGCGTCGATCTGCGCGATATTGCCCGTGCAATCCCGTGACTAGCGGCCAACTCCGCTGAGTACCATCAGCCGGACTTCGGACATCTCCTCCATGGCAAAGCGGACGCCTTCGCGCCCGAGGCCGGAGTCCTTGACCCCGCCGTAGGGCATCGAATCGACACGAATCGACGGCACGTCGTTGATCACCACACTTCCGACCTCGAGGCGATTGAACGCCCGAAACGCGTGGTTGATATCGCGGGTGAAGACCCCCGCCTGCAAGCCGAAGTCCGAGTCATTCACGATGTCGAGAGCCTGGTCGAAATCGGAGAAGCGCTCCAGCACCGCAACCGGCCCGAATGCCTCGGCCCGGTAGATGTCCAGGTCACGATCAACATGCTCGAGGAGCGTCGCTTCGTGAGACTGGCCGTCGCGCGCTCCGCCAGCGACGACCCGTGCCCCGCGCTCCACCGCGGCCTGGACCCACGACTCAATCCGCTCGGCATCGTGCACGCTGATGAGCGGGCCGAGGAAGGTGCGCTCGTCCAGCGGATCGCCCATCTTCAACGCTGTCGCCGCCTGGGCAAGTCGATCGCGCAATCCGTCATAGATCGCCTCATGTGCGACGATGCGCTGCACGCTGATGCACGACTGCCCAGACTGGTAGAACGCTCCGTGGATGATCCGCGCAGTTGTGGCGTCGAGATCGGCATCTGCATCCACGATGCACGCCGCGTTGCCACCCAGCTCCAGCACGACCTTCTTCTTTCCCGCGCGGGCCTTCAGGGCCCAGCCGACGTCGGGCGAGCCGGTGAACGATAGGAGCTTCAGCCGCTCGTCAACCGTGAACAGATCTGCCCCGTCGCGTGCGCACGGGAGGATGCTGAAGGCACCCGTCGGAAGATCCGTCTGCGCCAGCAGCTCGCCGAGAATGAGGGCGCTGATCGGCGTCCGCGACGCCGGCTTGAGCACGAAGGAGCATCCCACCGCGATTGCCGGAGCGACCTTGTGCGCTACGAGGTTGAGCGGAAAGTTGAAGGGGCTGATGAACGAACATGGACCAATCGGCACGCGCTTCCAGATCCCCTCGTACCCCGCAGCACGGTCCGAGATCTCCAACGGCATGTACGCACCGCCGAAGCGCGTGCACTCCTCCATCGCGACACGAAACGTGTCGATGCCGCGCGTCGTCTCGCCCCGGGCGTCACGAATCGGTTTGCCCGCCTCGATCGCCAGTGCGTGCGCGATTTCGTCGAAACGCGCTTCGATGCCGTTGACGATGTGCTCCAGTACCGCCCGCCGCCGGTAGGCAGGCCACGTCCCCAGGGCGGCCTGCGCCTCGACAGCCGCGGCGATCGCGGTATCGATGTGCTCCGGTCCCGCCAGCGCACACCGGGCGGCGACCTCGCCGCTCGCCTTGTTGGTCACCTCGAGATCGGTATTCGCGAGCACCGGGGCGTTGGCGAGGTAGAACGGGTAGGTCTCCTGCAGCACGGCGAGCTCCTTCGAGAGTGCAGTCTACCGGTCGGCCGAAGGTCAGCTGATGTGCGGTGTCAGCCGGGTCCCCCCTGCTTCGATACACTGTCGCTCTACCTTCAGGAGGTCACCATGTCTTCGCTCGCCGCACCGTCACCCACTGTCGCTCAGCTCTTCCGTCCGACCGATCGGGCCAAGGGGCTGCTGTACGACATCATGCTCGTGCTTGGAGCCTCGTGGTTCGTCGCGCTGTGCGCACAGATTGCGATCCCGATGCCAAGTGGTGTGCCCGTGACGGGGCAGACATTCGCGGTGCTGCTGGTCGGCGCTCTGCTCGGCTCCAATCGGGGAGCCGCGGCTCTCTCGGTCTACCTCCTGCAAGGCGCCTTCGGCCTTCCCGTCTTCGCACAGTGGACCCCGTTCATGCCCGTGCTGACCTCGGGCTACATCGTTGGCTTCATTCCGGCGGCATACGTCGTTGGCTGGCTGGCCGAGCGCGGCTGGGATCGAAACGTTCTCTCGACCGCCGCCGCGATGACCATCGGCACAGCGATCATCTTCCTCTTCGGCCTGGCCTGGCTCTTCAGCCTGGCGTCCACCGCGATGGAGGGCGCACCGGCGACCAACGCCGTACTCGCCGCAGGCCTGTGGCCCTACCTGCCAGGCGCGGCCATCAAGATCGTGCTGGCAATGGCGCTGCTGCCCGCAGGATGGAAACTGCTCGGCCGCCGCGGCTGAGGTCAGCGAAGGCGTCGGACGAGATCACTGCCGAAGCGATCGACTTCGGTCGGATCCGTGCCACGACACATGTCGATGATGTTCCCCTCCGGCCCGACGAGCAAAAATCGCGACGGGTGCGAGATGTTGTTCATCGTCGAGCCGTCCGGAAGCTGAATCGTCACCGTCGGATCATCATCCAGCGCGAAGCCGAGTCCCTCGATGAGAATCGCGTGCAGGGTATCGATGTCGGCGACGATGAAGTCCCAGCGGGCAGTGTCCGCGCCGAGCTGTTCGGCGTACTCGCGCAGCCGCTCCGGTGTGTCATGCTGAGGATCGACGCTGAAGAGCATGAACCGCGCCGGCGTCTGAGCCAGGGCTTCCTGGAGCCGGTACATCTGCCCGTGCATGATCGGGCACACCGTAGTGCAGTAGGTGAATCCGAAGGACAAGATGGTGTGCTGTCCGAGAAACGTGTCACGCGTGATAGCGTCACCATTCTGATTGACCGCCTCGAAGGACGGGATGGTCATCTCAGCCATGACCTCCGCGAGCGCCGCAGCGTTGGGATCCTCCGGCAACTGCTCTTCGCCGGATGACATGACGATCGCGACGATCCCGGCGCCGACACAGATCAGCACGAACAGGATGACGATGAGAATCGGTGCCGCCGAACCATGGCGCAGCATCATTGACCTCTTCGGGCTTTTCGCCGGATCGTCACGCATGCGACTGCGATCACAGCGATGGTGAACAGGATGGAAGCACCCCAGAAGATGGCGGCCTCGCGCGGCTCCATCGGTGCAACGTCGAGGGACGTCCGCATGGTACGCGTCGTCCAGTGCAGAGGATTGAGCCGCATGACCCAACCGAGCCACGGCGCGGCCCCCTCCGGTGGAAACAGCGCGCCGCTGAGCAGCCACATCGGCATGAGCACCAGGTTCATCATGCCGTGAAACCCGGCGACAGAGCCCACGCGCCACGCCAGGATCAGTCCGAGCGCGATGATGCCCGCAGCCATCAACCCAGCGGCGAGCGCCGCCAGCGCGAGCCCGAGCACGCCGGGTCGGAGCCCCGCGAGGTACCCGGCTGCCAGCAGCAGCAGAGCCTCCAACGTCGCAACAAGGGCACCAGCTCCAACCTTCGCGAGGACCACCGACCACATCGGGGCCGGACTCACGATGACCGACTGAAGGAACCCCTCCTCGCGATCCTGGATGAGCGAAATGGATGCGAACACCGTCCCCATGAGGACGATCAGCCCCACCATGCCAGGGAGCAGGTACGCGCTGTAGGACACGCCCTCGGCCAAGTCGGTCCCAGGCATGCGGAAGGAATCGGCAAAGCCGCTTCCGATGACCAGCCAGAAGAGGACCGCCGTCCCAAGTGAGGCGATGATGCGCGATGGCTGGCGCGCATGCCGCAGCATCTCGCGATGGAACAGCGCACACGTCGCGCTCAGTCCGCTCATGCGTCCGCTCCACCCAGCGAACGCCCTGTATGCGCGAGGTACACATCCGCAAGCGTCGGCGCGTGGACCTGGAAGTCGATGCCATCGCGCACCAGCTCCGCCGCGGCTCGCTCGAGCAACGCGGAGTCACCTGCGCACACGGCATCCGCCCCGACGTCACGAACCACCAGACCAAGTGCCTCGAGCCGCTGACGATGGTCCAGCGACGTCTGCAGGACGCGACCGCCCATCGCCTCCTGCAACTGCACCGGCTCCCCCGCCGCAGCGACGGCGCCCTCGTCCATCAGAACGACCACGTCCGCCCGGGCCGCACCATCGAGCAGGTGTGTGGCCATCAGGATGGTGAGCTCCGGATCTTCATCCCGAAGGCCCCCGAGGGTGT
>JBCBTA010000111.1:0-8642 GCA_039818905.1 Planctomycetota bacterium | reverse complement strand
GGGGCTGGAGGCTGGTCTGTGTCCACTTGAGGGCCTGTGAGCCGGGGACCTTGCCTCCGATCGTCTTGATCCGCTTGGCGATCATCTGCGCGTGGCCAAGCTCCTCGGCGACGTCCGCGGCGAGGGCGTTCTTGATGTGCTTGGCCCGCACGCCGTCCAGATTCTCGCTGTTGGCGATGTAGTTCATCGCTGTCTCAAGTTCAGCGTTGTATGCATCAATGAGAGCGTTGATAATCGCGCTGTTGTCACCCGGCATCGTTCGGTCTCCGGTTGGTGTGTGAGGGACGTCACTCTACGCCCGTCGGTGACCGAGGGAAATCAGGCTGCGGAAATCCCAACGAGACCACAGTGTGTGTCTGTGGATGAGCTCTCGGGAGGAACCATGCGCAACCGAACTGCGGCGACCCTCGTTCTGGCAGCCTCGCTGACGACGCTGATCGGATGTGTCTCGGGCAGCCAGAGTGTCTCGACCTCCGGGCGCGAACTCGGCACGCAGACGCTGTCACGTCTCGAGGCCGATGTGACCACCGAGCATGAGATGTTCGAGTTGCTGGGAACGCCGACGCGGTCGGTCGAGTCCAGCGGCGGCGGCCTGATCTACGTGTACGAGTATGAGCGCACCGTCTCGGCCCAGGGAAAGGCCTTCCTGTCCAGCGGCGGGACGACGGTGACACAGCGACGGTCCGTCAGCGTCATGGTGCGCGACGGCCTCGTTCGATCATGGTGGGTGGACGCCGACAAGTCCACGGAAGCCACCGGGTCGGCCTGAAACGAACCCGACGGGAGGAACCATGGGACATCGAATCGCGGCGACGGTGATGCTGGCAGTGACGCTGACAATGCTGAGTGGGTGCGTGATTACCTCGCGCAGCAGCGACACCGTCACGGGCAGGCAGATCGGCGAGCAGACACTTGCGCTGCTCGAATCCGAGGTCACCACGGAGGAGCAGATGCTCGAGTTGCTCGGTGCACCGACGCGCTCCGTCGCGGCCGATGGTGGGGGCATGATCTACATCTATGAATACGAGCGCACCCGCTCGAGCCGCGGCGCACTCTTCCTCGTCTTCAGCGGCAAGACGCAGAAGACCGAGCGCCAGGCCGTCAGCATCATGGTGCGCGATGGTGTCGTGCAGACGTGGTGGGCAGAGGGTGCCGGCGCCGCCTAGGCGATCATCGTCTCCACCCCGCCGTCGTCGGCGCGCGTGATGTAGATCGTCCTGCCGTTGTCCGCCTCGCGCTGACCCGTGATGCACTGCATCGCGAGTGCAGCGACGTCATATGGTGCGAGGCACTTGGACTCCGGCAGCATGTCGGTGCCGAACGAGCTGCGCAGCAGGGGGGTTTCGACAGCGCCGGGTGCGACCGCGAAGGCACACACGCCCGCTTCGGCGCCTTCGGTCGCGGCATCACGAATCAGCAGGTTCAGGGCCGCCTTGGTCGCCCCGTAGGCGAAGAAGCCGGGGAACGGATCAAGAGCCGCGTAGCTGGAGATGCCGACGATCCTGCCGCCGCGGGCGCACAACGTCGGCCATGCCAGGCGGATCGCCTCCGCCGGTCCGAAGACGTTCACCTCGAATGCACGCCGGACGACATCGGGCGTCGTCTCCGGAATCGGGACGACCTCCGCCCAGCCGGCGTTGAGCACCAGCACGTCCAGCCCTCCCAGACGCGTGGTCGCCGCGTCGATCATGGTCGCGGCGACCGCGGGATCGCCCGCATCACCCGTCACAATCTCGCTTCTGCAGTCGAGCGACGCCGCGACATCGGTCAGCGGGGCTTCACGTCGCCCCGTGAGCACGAGATCATGCCCCGCCTCGGCGAGACGCCGAGCGGTGGCGAGACCGATGCCGGAACTGGCTCCGGTGACGATGGCGATAGGACGGCTCTCGGCCACGGTGATCTCCTGACAGGGCGGTCTGATCGGCGGGCGGCGGCTCCGCGCGGCGGAGCCTCGCTACTCTACCCGCATGTCTCCCAGCCGCCTGATCGTCGTCTTCTGCTTCGCGCTGGTGCTCGGGGTGCCCTTCGTCTTCCGGCCGAAGAGCGCCGAGCGTCCCGCCGGTGCGCGCGAGGTGATCATCATCACGCCGCACAACGAGCAGATCCGGACCGAGTTCGCCCGAGCGTTCGACGAGTGGCACCGCGCGCAGTACGGCGAACCCGCCGTCATCGAGTGGGTCCAGCCCGGCGGCACCAGCGAGATCCGCAAGCAGTTGCAGTCCGTCTACGTCAACGCCATCGCCAACGGCAGACTGCTGCCCGACGGCACGCTCGGCGAGGGTGAGAGCCCGATGCCGAACGACATCCTCTTCGGTGGCGGCACGTACGAGCATGGCCAGATGAAGCGCGGCGTCAGGGCGACGCCGCCCGGCGCCGACGAGCCCATCTCGATGACCATCTCCGTTCCCATGGGTCTCGAGCAGTCGCAGCTCGACGCATGGTTCGGCGAGAACCGCATCGGGTCCGGGCTGCTGTACGACCCCGAGCAGTACTGGATCGGCACGGCACTCTCCGGCTTCGGCATCGTCTACAACCGCGACATCCTCGCGAAGCTCGGTGTCGATGAGCCTGACTCCTGGTACGACATGGCCGACCCCGCGCTGGCAGGATGGGTCGCGCTGGCCGATCCGCGCCTGTCCGGCTCCGTCGCCACCACCTACGACTCGATCCTCAGCAACTACGGCTGGGAGGATGGCTGGCGCATCCTTCGGGGTATGGGAGCCAACGCGCGGTACTTCTCCAACTCCAGCCCCAAGGTGCCCATCGATGTTTCGCAGGGCGAAGCAGGCATGGGTGTCGCCATCGACTTCTACGGCCGGTACCAGGCCCAGGCCGTGATGCAGCCCGATGAGACGGCAGCGACCTCGCGCGTCGGTTACATCGATCCGCCCGGTGTCGTCATGATCGATGCCGACCCGATCTCCATCCTGCGGGCCGGACCCAACCCGGAGATGGCCCGACGATTCGTCGAGTTCGTGCTGACCGACGAAGGACAGGCGCTCTGGCAGTTCCCCGTCACGGAGGAGGGCCTTGGGCCCCGCACGTTCGAGTTGCGCCGCCAGCCCGTTCGCCGGGAGTTCATCAGTGCCTTCGGCGACCGCTTCGTGGACAAGGTCAACCCCTTCGAGGTTGCATCGGACGTGCGCACCGGTGCATGGCGCTCGGCCATCGGTCCCATGATGGGGGCCTTCTCGATCGACATCCACGCCGATCAGGTCAAGGCATGGCGAGCGCTCAACGCCGCTCGTCTGGCCTCCGAAGCCGGGACGTTCCCGCCCGAGACCTTCGAGGAGATGGAGACCCTGTTCTTCGCCATGCCCGATCACACCCTCCCCGACGGGCGCGTCGTACCCTTCGATGAGGAGCACTACCGCGAAGTGCGCGAGGACTGGCGCGATTCGGCCCGCTGGTCGGAGGCGCGCATCGCGTACCTCCGCTTCTTCCGCGAGAACTACCGTCGCATCGCCGAGATGTGGACCGGGTGAGCCGCGCTCGGCGCACGGAGACTGCATGTCCGTTCACACACGAGATGGACGCCGCAAGCCGGCCCTGACGAAGATCCTCGCGACCATCGGCCCTGCGTCGGAGGACGAGGAGACGCTGACCAAGCTCGTCGAGGCGGGTGCGACGCTCTTTCGCCTGAACTTCTCGCACGGCGAGTTCGACGAGCACAAGCGCCGCCTCGAGACGATTCGGCGCATCGGCTACAAGCTCAACACCCCGCTGACCGTCCTGGGCGACCTGCCCGGCCCCAAGCTGCGTGTCGGTACCGTGCCCGACCCCGGCATCGAGCTGCATCCGGGGCAGCGGGTCGAGATCCGGACGGATGTCGAGGTGTCGCAGGATGGCGAGCGCCCCGTGCTGCGCTCCGACTACCCGCGCATCGTCGAGGAGGTACACGTCGGCCATCGCGTGCTGATCAACGACGGCATGGTGCGCATGCTCGTCGTCGATACCTATCCCGATCGGCTGCTGTGCCATGTGACCGTCGGCGGCCTCGTGACGACACGCAAGGGACTGAACCTGCCGGACAGCGATCTGTCGGTCCCGGCAGTGACCGAGCGCGACTGGGAGCTGGTCGCCTGGGCTGTGGACAACCACATCGACTACCTCGCCCTGTCGTTCGTGCGCACGCCGGCGGAAGTCCGCAAGCTGCGCGACGGCATCAAGCGCATGTGCCAGGACGGGATCTGCGGCACGGGCCTGACCACGGAAGACGAGTCCCCGACGATTCCCATCGTTGCGAAGATCGAGACGCCGCAAGGCGTGCGCAACTTTGAGGGGATCGTGAACGAGTCCGACGCCATCATGGTGGCCCGCGGTGATCTCGGCGTGGAGATGGAGATCGCCGAAGTCCCGATGATCCAGAAGCAGCTCATCAAGATCGCGCATGAGCAGGGCAAGCCGTGCATCGTGGCGACGCAGATGCTCGAGTCGATGATCGATCGACCCAACGCGACCCGCGCGGAAGTCTCGGACGTCGCCAACGCGATCGTGGATGGGGCCGACTGCGTCATGCTCTCGGGCGAGACGGCGGTCGGTCAGCACCCGGTGCTCGCCGTCGAGATGATGCGCCGTGTGTCGATCGCGACCGAGACGCAGCTCCGCAGCATCGGCGCGCCAGAGCCCAACGTGCCGAAGCGGCTCCGTGAGCAGCACCTGGTCATCCCGGCACTCGCGCACGGCGCCTGGCACATGGCCCGAGACGTTGATGCCCGGGCCGTGTTCATCTGGTCGCAGAGTGGCGGCGGCGCTCGCTATCTGTCGCGCTACAACTTCCAGATTCCCATCGTCGCCTTTAGCAGCAACGAGACGGCGGTCCGCCGGATGAACCTGCTGTACGCCGTTTTCCCGGTGCTGTGGCTGGACGTGCCGGAGCACCGCTCGGAGTTCGCCCGCCTCGCCGACACGCACTCGGTTGAGGAGGGTTGGGTCGAGCGGGGTGATCCCATCGTGCTGCTCGGCGGCAAGCCGCTCGACCGGCCGGGCTCGACGAATACCGTCGCCGTGCGCTTCGCCGGCGAACTGCTCGAGGGCGAACTCGGCGACTCCATCATCTAGCTCATGACGAATGCGGAGATGATGACACACGAACGTGCCGCGATTGTCTCCATCGGCGATGAGCTCATCCTTGGGCAGGCGCTCGATACCAACACGCACTGGCTCGCGCAGCGCCTGACTGAACGCGGTATCCGCGTCGTCGAGCACGTCACGGTGGATGATGATCGGCCCCGGATCGACGCCACGCTCCGCCGGCTCGCCGGCGACGTGCAGTGCATCATCATGACCGGCGGGCTCGGGCCGACCGCCGATGACCTCACCCGCGAAGCCCTGGCCGACGCGATGGGGCAGACGCTCATCGAGGATCCGCAGGGCCTCGCGTGGCTGGAGGCGATCGAGCAGGCCCGCGGGCGGACGCTGACGGCCCAGCGCCGCGTGCAAGCGCAGCGGCCGCAGAGCGCATCGCTGCTTCCCAACGAACATGGCACGGCGCCGGGGATTCGTGGAGCAGTCGATGGCGCGGACGTCTTCTGCCTGCCGGGACCACCCCGCGAGATGCGCCCGATGTTCGAGCAATGCGTGGAGCCGGTGCTGCTGTCCCCGGATGGACGCGTCATCCGGGCGTCGCTGCTGCGAACGTTCGGCCTGCCCGAGTCGGTGGTCGCCGAGCGCCTGGGCGCACTCATGGATCGCGACGCCAACCCGACCGTCGGCACGACGGCCAGCGGGGGTGTCGTCACAGTGCGCATCCGGTTCGAAGGAGCCGAGGCCGAAGCGGCCGCGGCGATGGAGGCTGCAAGCGCGCAGGTGCGGACGCTGGTCGGTGATGTGCTCTTCGGTGAAGGCGAGACCACGGTGCCGTCGGCACTGGTCGATGCGCTGCGGACGCGCGGCGAGCGTGTGCTGGTCGTCGAGTCCTGCACGGCGGGGCTCATCGGCGCCATGATCGCAGGCGTGCCCGGTGCGTCGGACGTCTTCCTTGGTGGATGGCTGACCTACGCCAACGCAATGAAGAGCGCCATGGTCGGTGTGCCAGCAGAGTGGCTCGATATGCCGCCGGGCGTGCCACCGATCCCCGGCGCGGTCAGCACAGAGACGGCGGTCGCGATGGCCGAGGGGGCACTCCGCGTCGCAGCCGCACGCGGCATCGATGCCCATCACGCGCTGTCGGTCACGGGCGTCGCCGGGCCCCGCGGCGGGACGGACGACAAACCCCGCGGCACCGTCGTCAACGCCCGGGCAACGCGAGGCGATGCAACGGACGTGCGTCACTTCCTGATTGCTGGCGATCGCTCGGACGTCCGAGAGCGCAGCGCGACGACGGCCATGGGCATGCTGCTGCACCACCTGCGCGGCGGGGTGCCGGACGTCATGACATGGCAGATGGAGAACGCGTAGCCGTTAGAGCGCGACCGTGTCGCCGGGCGTGATGGGCGGGATGTCCTTGCCGCGCAGATCCTCGGGCCACAGTGCAGTACACGGACTGATCTCGATGGTGCAGTCAGGCGTGCCGTCGGCCTTTCGGGGAACGCTGAAGCCGGCCTGCTCCAGCCAGCCCGCGGCTCGCTGCGTCTGCAGCTGTGCGCAGGTGGCAGGGGAGTCGTTGCCCTCGGCGTTCTTGATCGGCGCGAACTCCTCGACGCGCTCGGTCTCGTAGACCAACGACTTCTCACACAGCGGCAGGGCATCGAAGACGAAGGTCTCGAGCTTCACCGCGTTGGGCGCATCCGGTGACACGGGCACGCCGGTCTCGGCGTCGATGTGCGGCACCTTCTTCTCGGCGCGGTGGAATGGGAGGGCGAAGCCGCCGTCGGCCGTGTTGAGCTTCTCCACGAAGTCCACACCGATGACGTGAATCGCAATGCTGCCGGCGCAGTAGCGCAGCGAGCCATCCTCGGCTCGCGCCTCGGCCAGTTCACCAGGCAGGTCGGAGTACTCGATGACCTTGGTGACGCCGCCGTCTTCACAGATGACGCCGACCTTCTCCGCCGGATCAGTCTTGCGGACGATCTTGGCGCTCATCTCACCCGAGGAATCCGGGGCCGTGGCGTGCAGGCCGATGAAGACAGGATCGATGGCCCGAACGATGGGGTTGTCCACCTGGAAGTAGCTGATGTGCTCCACGCCGCGGCTCTGCATGTCGCGGATCGCGCCGCTGTCCCACAGGGCCTTGAGCGACCCGCCGTGCCCGTCAGGGTTGGTCGCGATGGCGCCCTTGCTGCTGAGCAGCAGATGGCCGGTCTCCATCGCCAGAGACGGCATCACGCCCTGCGAAAAGAACATGACGTCGCGCTCGGGCAGGCCGAAGAAGGCGTGGTCACGGAAGAAGGCGACGGTTTCATCATGGTTGATGGGACTGGTCATGATGTACCACGGCACGGCGGCGCCGTAGCGATCCCGTGTCGCGACGATCCAGTCGGCGAAACAGTGGAACAGCGGCTTGCCGGTCGCGGCGCCGCCGGGGAACTTGCCTTTGGGGCCGTCGAAGCCGAGGCGCGAACCCTGTCCGCCGGCGACGGTGAAGGCGCTGACCTTCCCGTCGCGGATCAGCTGCTCACCGGCGGCGCGGTAGCGATCACGATCCCATGGGTGGGCCGCGTTTGTCGGATCCGCCGGGTAGTACGGGGCCGGCTGGAGTGCGCCGGAAGGTCCGAAGTCCGGCTTGCCCTGAACGTATGTTTCGATGAGCGCAGGCAGCCGATCGAGATCGATCGACTCGAGCTGCCCGAGCAGCGCCTGTTGCTGGGCAGCGTCAAGATCGTCGAAGAAGCGGAGAACGTGCGCCTGCCCGAGCGACTCGAGCTGTTCACGAACATGGGTGGTCGCCTCGGTGGTCACGGGAACTCCTGTCGGTCTCATTCCGGGGGCGCGGGCGCGGTCCACTTGCTGTCGGTGTGGCGCACGATCTTGCCGGACTGCACGTAGATGATCTGCTCGGCGATGTTGGTGCAGTGATCGGCCATGCGGCCGAGTGACGCCGCGACGATGTGCAGGGCGAAGGCGAAGTCAACGGAGAGCTCGCCCCGCGCGAGCTTCTCCTCCACCTCGCGCAGGATCGCCTGCTTGAACGCCTCGGTGGCGTCATCGGATGCCAGCACCAGCTGGGCCGCCTGGTCGTCAAGGTGCTCCAGCGCGGTGTTGGTGTTCTGCATGATGCCGATGACGCTGTTGGCCATGACACGGAACTTGGCCGGCGGCGAGTCGGCCAGTGCTCGCACGCCATCGACCTGCTCGGCAATCGAGACGGCCAGATCGGCGATCCGCTCCAGTTCGTTGTTGGCCTTGACGATGGTCAGGACGAGCCGGATGTCGTGCTCGGCCAGACCGGCCCCGGCCTGGCGCGTGGCTTCGTGCAGGAAGGCGACAGCGCTCTTCTCGATCTGCACGTCTACGCGATCGACCACTTCGTCGTGCTCGATGACGCGCCGGGCCTTGTCGGCGTCGCGCTCGAAGATCGCCTCGACGGCGGTCTCGATGACCCGCTCGACAAGACGGGATTGCTCCTCGATCTGCGTCTTGAGCTGGTCGCGCCAGTCCTGAAGTGTTGCTGGGGTGCCTGTCACAGGAGTGTTCTCTCCGGGAGCACGATACCACCGCGATTTGAACCTGTCCGGACGACGGCACCGCGGCGGGTGGAAGCT
>JBCBTA010000110.1:0-8701 GCA_039818905.1 Planctomycetota bacterium | reverse complement strand
CGCAGGTCTCATTGCCGAGCCCGGCTCCACCACTGCACACGCCCGTGGCACGCTCGACTACCACGTCGGTGCGGGTATCGTCGCCGACAGCACGCCCGAGGCGGAGTGGCGCGAGACGCTCGACAAGGCCGCTGGATTTCGACGAGCCGTCCAGACGCTCGCAGCATCGGAGGCGAGAGCATGACCGACGACGCCTACCGCATCGTTCCCGCCGGCGGCCCGCGCGTCCGGACGGACATTGTCGATGTCTACGTCTTCCGGGCACGCAGCGGCGCGGGGGAAGATGCCGACATCGACCTGCTGCAACTCCATCGCGCCTCTGATCCGCTCGGCGCGACATGGCAGCCGATCATGGGGCACATCGAGTCCGGCGAGACCGCAGTGACCACCGCGGTGCGCGAACTCGCCGAGGAAGTGGGGCTGACACCCACCGGCGACGCCTTCCGCGGCATGTGGGCCCTCGAACAGGTGCACCCGTTCTACCTCGCCGCACTCGACTGCATCGTCATGAGCCCGCGCTTCGCCGTCGAAGTCGCACCCGGCTGGGAACCGACCCTCGATCACGAACACGACGACGCGCGATGGATCACATGGCCACTGCACGCCGGTATGCCGGCGTCGGACTTTTTCATGTGGCCCGGTCAGCGGGCTGCCATCGCCGAACTCACCACCGCCATCGCCCGCCGAGGCTCCATCGCCCGCGATCACCTTCGGATCGACCTTGGAAGCCTCTAGACGCCGATTCGGTGGAATTGCACGCCGCGGCTGAATACACCGGCATGACCGACCGTTGGCTCCGTCGAGGAGGATGCCATGAAGTCAGCCCGCATCGCCGTTCTCGCCGTCATGCTGCTCACCGCCGGTGTACTGCTTGTCCTCGCGCTCAGCGACAACGGATCGCCTGCGCACCTCGCGCTTGCCGGTGGCGTCCTCGCATCCTCCGTCGCCCTGACAACGACCTCCGGCTGTGGCGGCGGCTGCTGCTTCAAGCGCCGCTCGAAGCGCACCGACGATGAGCTCGATGCGCCGACCGCCTATCAGCAGGACACGGCCTAACGGATCTGGCTCGTCGCGGCGACCACCGGGCGCAGCTCAATCGGCGCGTACTTCCGCGGCACCCGAGCGCTCAGCCGGCACAGCAGTTCGTGCGTGATCGTTCCCGCCTGGGCTGCCAGCGCTGGCAACGCGTTCGGACCATCACGGTCGGTCCCGACCACATCCACGATCGTCCCGATGCCGACGGCATCGCGCAGGTCCGTCACATCGACCGTGATCTGATCCATGCTGACGCGCCCGACCAGGGGTGCGTACGCGACCCTGTCCCCGTCGAGCCGCACACCGACCTGCCCTTCGTTGGACAGCGCCAGCGGATACCCATCCGCGTAGCCGACCGGAATCGTGGCGATCCGCGTCGGACGCAACGCGCGCCACGTCGCGCCGTACCCGACGGGCGTGTTCGGCGCGATGTCCTTGACCTGCACCACACGGCTGCACCAGCGCACACTGTGCTCGAGCTCCATCGCGATGCCCGCAAGCTCGAACGATGATGGGTCGGCGAACTCCTCCTCGCCGTAGCCCAGCAGCGCAAGCCCCGTGCGCACCATCCCGGCATGCAGGCCGCGGCTGCGGAACACGCCGTAGGAATTCGACAGGTGCACCGCGCAGTCTGCGGGCAGTCGCATCGACTCCACCCACGCGCCGAACATCTCCCCCTGCGTTCGCGTCAGGTCGTCGTCGCAGTCCGCCGAACTGAGATGGGAGCACACACCCGCCAGGCGCAATCGCGGATGCCCCATGATCCGCCGGGCCAGCCCGCGGCACTCCTCCATCGGCGCTCCGCACCGGGTCATGCCCGTGTCCACGAAGAGATGGACTGGCAGCTCAAGCCCCAATCGATCGGCGATCTGCTCCACCCCGTCAACGCACCCCGCATCGTGCACCGTCAGATGAAGCAGGCCGCGCGAGGCCGCACGATACAGACGGTCATCGCGCCCCATCGATCGGATCGGCATCAGCACCAGGATCGGCAGGCCCACGGCGGCATCGACCAGCTCCCGAGCCTGCTCCGGCGTGTACACCGCCAGCATCTCGACGCCAGCCCCCGCCAGCCTCTTGGCCAGCCGCACCGCACCCAGCCCATAGCCGTCCGCCTTCAGCACCGCGCAGATGGAGGGGGGCTCGCCGCCTCCGATGGGCTCCAGGGCCCGCCGGAGCACGCTGACGTTGCGGCCGATCGCACCCAGGTCGATCTCAATCCAGCTCGTCGATTCCAATGGGATCCATCCCTTCCTCGCGTCCTTCGAGCCTGCGATGAGAGACAGAGACTACCGCCACGGGCGGCGATCAACACCATGTCCGCCGCGCAGTTGTATCGGCCGGTCTCCTTCCCTAGGATCACCCGAACCGAGAGACGCCCGCGGTCCGTCCGCCGGGGCCGTTCTCCCGGACCTCGGCGCGCCATTTCGGCGCCACCCACCCTCGCGTGCCCTTCTGGATCGGCCTTGGCCGGCATCTGTGCGGGCCGACGGGCAACACGCAGTTGGAGTTGTTCTCAGAATGGTCGATACCCACGCCGACGATGCTCCCGCCACGAGCGAATCCGCTCCCTCCGAACAGGCGGAGCAGCAGGCACCGAACGAATCGCAGGAAGATCGTCCCCGCAAACGCCGTCGCAGGCGCGGCCGCCGTCGCGGCAAGTCCGAGGGCGAGCAGCAGCAAAGCGCCGGTGAGGCAGCGCCGACCAGCGAAGCCGACGAGTCCGCCCCGTCCAGCGATGACGGAGGTGAGCGCAAGCCGCGCCGCCGGCGCCGTCGTCGTGGTGGCAAGCGTGAGGGCGACGCCGGCGGCGACGGTGGGGATGACGGCGACGGGTCCAACGCCCGCGCCCGATCGCGCAGCCGCGCGCCCGCACCCGACAACGTCGAGAACTGGGAAGAGATCTTCGAGAAGCAGACCTTCGCAGATATCGGCCTGCGCAACAGCGTGGTCAAGGGCTGCGAGGCGGCCGGCTTCACCTACCCCACCAAGATCCAGGCCGAGCTGATCCCGCTCGTCCTCGAAGGCAAGGATGTCCTCGGTCAGTCGCGCACCGGCACCGGCAAGACCGCCGCGTTCGGTCTCCCGCTGTTCCACCTCGCGCAGCGCAACCTTGCCTTCCAGTCCATCATCCTCGCGCCCACGCGCGAACTGGCCATCCAGATTGCCGAGGAGCTTCGTGATCTGGGTCGCTTCACGCCCATCCGCGTCAGTGCGGTCTACGGCGGGCAGCGCATTGAAACCCAGGCCCGCAACCTCGAGGAAGGCCCCGAGATCATCGTGGCCACACCCGGCCGCCTCTGGGACATGAAGCAGCGCGGTCACCTGCACTTCAACAACGTGCGATTCGCCGTGCTCGACGAAGTGGACCGTATGCTCGACATCGGCTTCCGTGAGGACATCAAGCAGATCCTCCGGGCCATCAAGTCCGAGCACCAGACCGTCTTCGTCTCCGCGACCATCAGCGACGAGATCGAGAAGCTCAGTCGTGCGTTCATGACCGAGCCCGCCAAGCTCGAAACCGCCGGCAGCTCACTCACCGTCAGCATGGTCAAGCAGCACTACATCACAGTGCAGCCGTGGGACAAGCGGCGCATGCTGCACCACCTGCTGACCCATGAGGACCCGGACCTGACCATCGTCTTCTGTCGCATGAAGCGCACGGTGGACAACGTCACGAAGTACCTCAAGGAAAAGGGCATCGACGCCCACGCTATTCATGGCGACATGTACCAGGGCAAGCGCAACAGCGTCATGGACAGACTGCGCTCGGGCAGGCTCAGCGTGATCGTCGCGTCCGATCTCGCCGCCCGTGGTCTCGATGTTGACAACATCACGCACGTCATCAACTACGACCTTCCGGAAGATCCCGAGGTCTATGTCCACCGCATTGGTCGCACCGCACGCGCCGGTCGCGATGGTGTCGCGTGGGCTCTCGTGCCGCCCGATCAGGGACCGTTGCTCACCGCCATCGAGATGCTGGCCAACATCCACATCCCCGAGAAGCAGTACCCCGAGTTCGAGGCCGGTCCCGTGCCGCGCAACGTCCGCGAGGAGCGCGAGCGCGACGAGCAGCGTCTCGCAAAGGCCACCAGCCAGAATCGCTTCGATGCGCCAAAGGTGCCCAAGAAGGCGCGTGAGAACGACCCGCGCTTCCCCGGCGGCGTCGTCCCCACCAAGCTCCCGCCCAAGCGACTCGGCGGCAGGGCCCGCACCGCGCGCTCCAAGCCGGCACCCGGCGCCGAAGACTGATCTCGCGCCGATTCAGCGGTCGCCGAGGCCTCGCAGCAGATCGCCGAGGGCGTCTTCCAGCAGTCCCTCCCCGATCGCGTTGGGAATCTGCCGCACCAGTTCCTCGAGATCCACCTCGACCGTGGTCGCATCGAACCCGCCGCTGACCTTCAGCGGCACGCTCGTCAGTCGGCCCACGCCCGGAACCCGCCCCGCGACCGACGCCAGGTCACCGCTGAGCGCGTGGAATGGCACCAGCACGTGCATATTGACGCGCCGTGCGGCCAGATCGACCTCGCCGTAGGTCACCAGTTCGAATTCGCCCGCCGGCAGCGTGACGTCCTCGTACTGCAGCACGCCCTGCATGATGCGAATCTCGAACGGCTCGATGCGCTCGCCGACACGCCCCATCGTGTTGTTCGCCGTCGCCTCCAGCAGACGTGACAGCAGCGGACTCGTGCGGAACTGCATGGTGCCAAGATCCACCGTCGCAACACCGTTGAGCTGGCGCAGATCACCGTTCATGGGTAGCGTCAGGCCCATCACCTCGACGGTGGCCGGACGATCGTCCGTCGTCTTCTCGAACTGTTCGAGGAACGGGAATGCGATGGCGAAGATCTCCGTACTCGCCTCCGGTGTGATGCGGCGCAGTGAGACCATTGTGTCCTGATCGGCGCGAATCGTCCCGTCGCGCACATCACCCTGCAGCGTCGCTTCGGCATTCGCGGACCACAGGTGCACATCGGCCCGTCCGGGCGCATCGTCGTCGCCGGGCGTGATTTCCGCCTCGATCGACAATTCCGGACCAAGCAGGGCGGCAAGTGTGCCGCCAGTTCCCGCCAGCGCCTCGACAACGGTCGTTGCGATGCGCCCCTGCGCCTGCACTCCTGCAAGATGCGACGCGTCCAGCGTGAGGCGGCCGCTGCTGTCGCTGACATCGCGCAATGCGCCCGCTACCGTGAGCGACGACATCGTCATGGCATCTTCACCCGGCGGCGCCGGGCCCGCGGCGGGCTCCGGCGCGTCGAACGCGAATCCAAGTGTTCCCGGAAGCTCTCCCGACGTCAGCCATCCCCGCATCGGCGGCACGATCGCCTGCGATCCATCCGCGGTCTGCAACGCCAGCCCGCCCATCTCCAGGTACACCGACATCTCGAACACATCCGGCGCGAGCGGGGTCTCCGGCGGTCCCAGCGTCAGTTGTTGGCCCCGCACGCCGATGCCGACGTCGGCCAACACCTGCAGCGGGTTCGTCGCATCACGATTGAGCAGGCGAGCGGCGAACGCCGCCGGCATGCGCCATCGCGAGTGCAACGTGCTCGCAAGCTGAAAGCCGCCGCCGTCCTGCCGCAGAAAACGCACGCCCAGCTCCAGCGTGTCCTCCGACCATCCCGTCACACCGATGGTCCGCTCTGTGCGCTGCCCCTGCAGCTGCATCTCCGTGACGATGCCAAGCTCAGTGATCGGCCCCATGGCATCGGTCAGCCAGCCGTCGAGCCCGAGCAGCGCATCAAGCGTGCGCGTGTGTCCATCGCGCACGTACACATGTCCGTCCAGCACGGGCTGGCCGAGGATCATCGAGATTTCGATCTCGCCGGCTTCCTGCTCCGGGTCGCTGGGCGCAAACGGCCGCGCAAGCACGGTCACCCCGTCGCCGCGCCGCTCCCCTGAGTTGACGACGACACCGAGCGTCGAGCCGGCGCGAATGCCGGTGTCGCCAGTCGTGCCATCGGCCCGCGGCACGTTGCGCACCACCGTGTCGCGCAACACGCGCAGCGAACCCCGAACCACCGCCCGATCGGCGACCGACGGGCGCCAGCGCTGCGCGAGCGGGATGTCCATCGGCAGGAACGTGATCTCCACCGGTGCCGGTGTCGCAAGCTCGGGCAGTGGCGTCAGCTCGATGTAGCCCGCCAGAGCCGCTTCCTCGACGAGTTCCTGTGTCAGCACACACGCACCCTGCATCGGACCGACGCGCAGCAGATCACCCATCATGACGACGGGTCCGCCCATCGACGCCTCGTCACCTTCGAACTGCACCTCCCACGCCCCGTCGATGCGCTCGGACGAGCCGATCGTCAGCCGTACCTCCTCGCCGGCCAGTTCCGTCGCCATGCCGGTCGAGCCGGGCAGGATGCGCTCCAGCAATGCAGTTGGCACGCCGTCGAGTGCCCACTCACCCCCGAACGTCGCGCCGATCAGCTCCGGCACACCGTCATCATGCATGCCGTCAATCCACAGCGTGCCACTGGCTTCCGTGATCCCCGCATCGCGCACGCCCTGACCATCAAGCCCGACTTCCAGTCGTCCATCCGGCGTCAGCGAGCCCCGGGCCGACCAGCCCACGAGTTGCCATCGTTCGTTCGCCCAGTGCAGCAGTTGGTTGCTGCCCCGCACCACGATCGATGCATCGATGCCGCGTAGGGGAGCAAACGAGTCGCGCCCTGCGATCGGAATCTCGGCGCGTTCCACGCTGATGCGAATAGGTCCGCCCGGTCGGACCAATTCGACGGTCTCCGCACCGAGCGCCTGAAGCATCGCCTCGCTCATGCGCGTCTCAATGACCAAGCCGACGCTCCGCACCACGTCGTCACGAACCTCCACACCGCCACGCACCCATCGATCTGTGCCGTCGGATGACGCGAGCATCGGCGTCAGCGTCGTGACACCCTCTGCCACATCGAAGCCGATCTCACCATCCACGGCCGGACCCATCAGCAGGTGTGCCGCGTCGGCCGCCGTCCCGATCGAGGCGATCGGGACAGATGACAGCGACACAATGCCTCGCGCCCGCACCATCGGAGCATCACCATCGAGAAGCACGGAGAAGTTGGGCATCGAAACCTCAGCCCGCCCACCCATCGAGCCTGCGCCCTCGACCCCCGCCAGCCCACCGATCACCTCAGCCGCGGCGTCCGTGGTGATGCGCACGCCATCGCCCGTCGCATGCACGCCGCGACCATCCATCGTCAGCGGCGCGACGATCTCCAGTCGATCACTGCGGACGGTCGCCAGCACGCGAGGCTGATCGCCCGCTTCGCTCTGGCTCACATCCGCGCGCACATCGACCGCAACCGTCGCACCGGCAACGCGCTCCAGATCGACACCGAAGTCCACCACCATCCCCACCAGCGCCGTTGGCAATGCCTCGGCACGAAGCGTGCCCGTCAGCGCAGTCGGCCCGCCGCCGCGCAGCCGCCCCTGCTCATCAAGCAGCCCGCCTGCCACAAGGTCGATGGATGCGGGACTCTCCTCCAGTCCCGCCACCGCGACCGTCGTCTCGCCCCGAAGTCGAAGCGTCCCGTCGGCGCCCGTGAGCGCGAAGCTCGCGGGAGCGATGGAGATCGATGCGCGCTCCTCAACGCCGCGGGCTGACCCCACAATCGCCTCTGTTTCCAGCACTGCATCGATCTGCGCACCACGCCAGTCCGCCAGCGCGAACCTGCCGTCAGCCGGCAACGCGAGATCCAGCGACCTCACGCGCACGCGCACCGCAGCCGCGGCCATCAGCGCATCGTCCGTCAGCACACTGGTTGCTTCTGCAGGCAGCGCGACCGTGAGCGATGGAGCGTCGTCAACCCGGACAAGTCCGCCATCGATCTCCAGCCGTCCGGACGCTTCGAAGTCTCCACCGCTCGGTCCGCCAAGCCACCACGCCGGTCCTCGAAGGACTGCCCCCACGCTCCCGTTTGATTGATCCAGTGTCAGCGCGCCATCGGCTGACGTGACACCCGTCAGATCGCCGGTGAGCGCTGCCGCCCCCGACGCCAGTGCGACATCAACCGTGATCCCGCCTCCCACCTCGAACATGCCCTGGAGCGTGGCGGACTCGCTCTGGGTCGTTCCCGCGGCATCCGTGAATCGAACTTCCAATTCATCGCTCGCGAGCACCACGCGCAGTCCCGGCGGAAGTCGTACTGGGTCCGACGCCCCCGTCGCCGCAGCGACAGCCGTTGGCGCCGAGATATCCCGCGGCGGGGCCAGCGCCGCCTCAAACGCGCGCACACCGCCCGTCTCCTCACGCAGATCAATCGTGCCGCCCACAGAGATGTCGCCGAGATCCAGAGCGCCGCCGAGCAGCGACAGCAGACCGATGTCCGCCCGCGCCGACAGCGCCGCGATCTCCCGCCCATCGACATCGAGCAGCCGAAGTCCGTCCGCTCGCGCCGGCCCGGTCCAGCCGATGCGCACGTCGCCGACTTCCAGCGTGCCCGCGATGGAGTCGCTGGTGGACTCGAGCATCGCTCGCGCTGCCGAGGACGCGATGGGCGGCGCCAGCAACCCGAGCGCCAGAACGACGATCACGACGATCGCCACCAGGACCACCAGTGTCTTCTTGAGCACACCGCCTCGCCGGCGCACAGCCATGCCCGACCCCGACGGATACGATTCGGCCACTGTGACGAGAGATCCTGGAACGGGGAGAGCGGGCATG
>JBCBTA010000109.1:0-8731 GCA_039818905.1 Planctomycetota bacterium | reverse complement strand
GCCGCCCAGGACATGGTCTCCGAGCTGGACGAGCTCCTGCAGGACTCGCGACTGCTCGGCATGCTCCCACTCTCGGTCACGATCATCGATGCGGAGAGCGGCAGCGTGCTCGCGGCGCACAACGACACGCGTCCGATGATCCCAGCGTCCAACATGAAGCTGCTGACCTCGGGCGTCGCGCTGGACGTCTTCGGACCAGAGTTCACCTTCGAAACGATGCTGACGATCGCGCCGGACAGAGGCAGTATCGCGATTGTCGGCTCAGGCGATCCGGCCTTCGGTGATCCCGAGCTGCTGCGCGAGATGGACATGGGCGTCGAGGAGTTCATCGACGTCTGGGTGCAGGCGCTGGCCAACGAGGATCTCCCGTCCGCCATCGAGGTCGTCGTCGATGACCGCATCTTCGATCGCGAGTTCGTGCATCCGACGTGGCCCGAAGGACAGCTCAACCGGCGGTACTGCGCCGAGGTGGCCGGGCTCAACTTCCATACCAACGTCGTGAGCATCTACGCCCGCCCGAACGCTCCCGGCAGCGTGCCCACGATCACGGTCGAGCCCAAGGCTCCGTGGCTCGAGATCTCCAATCGCGCGGTCTCGGTTGGAAAGGGCAAGCAACACACCGCGTGGGCGGCTCGCGCCTATCAGACCAACGCCATCAGCCTGCGCGGCGATGTGCGCTACGCGACCTCCCCGGTGCAGGTGACGCTGCACGACATGCCCGATTTCTTCGCACACCTCATCGCCGACCGCCTCGAGCGTGATAGAGATCGAACTGTCTCCCATCGCCCGGCTGACCTCGACGAGGACTTCGAGGGATTCCGCACGCTGCACGCGGTGCGCACACCGCTGGCCACGGTGCTGGAGCGATGCAACGTTGATTCGTCCAACCTCTACGCCGAGTCACTGCTCAAGCGCCTCGGGCATGAGATCACCGGCGCACCGGGCTCGTGGAACAACGGTGCCGCCGTGGTACGCATGAAGCTTGTCGAGCGCCTCGACGCCGCCGCTGGCAGCGAGATCATCGTCGCCGATGGCTCAGGCATGAGTCGCCAGAACCGTGTCACCACCGGCATCATGGCGCAGTGGCTGCGATCGATGCTCAACGATGACCGGATCGGCGAGGTCTTCTTCGAGAGCCTGCCCGTCGCCGGAAACGAAGGAACGCTCCAGAAGCGATTCCGCGGCAAGCGGCTTGGGAACCACGTACGGGCCAAGACCGGCTACCTCTCCGGCGTCTCTGCACTCTCCGGCATCGTGCGGCATCCCGAGACGGGGCGTGCGGTGATCTTCTCGATCATCAGCAACGAGAAGCCCAACAACGTGCCGCTGTCGAAGGTGCGCACGCTGGAGGAGAAGATCGTCCTCGCGATCGATGGCTGGCTGTCGGATGAAGTTGCTCGGCGCTAAGGCGTGACGACATCACCGAACATGGTCAGCACATTCGCATCGGCGATGCGAACGGGCAGCTGTGTTCCGATCAGATCATCCGGCGAGCGTCCCTCCGGGCAATCGAAGACGACGATCAGATCACCATCGGTGCGCCCGCTGAGCTGCACCGGGCCGGACAGCGTCTCGGGCTCGTGAACCTGCTCGACGACCTGCCCCCCCACCGTCAGACCGATGACGCCCTGCGGCGTGGGGCGGCGCTTGCGCTCGCGAGCGCTGATCCCCTCGACGAAGACGCGCTGCACGCTACCGACATGCTCGCGGCTGATGGCGTCGCTGATCTCATGCTGCACGGCCAGCAGCTCGTTGCACCGGCGACGCTTGACCTCGTCCGGCACGTCATCGGGGATGCGGTCGAACGCCGTGGTTCCGGGCCGAGGCGAGTACTTGAAGATGAAGCAGTTCTTGTAGCGCGTTCGCCGAAGCAGATCGATGCTCGCCTGGAAGTCCGCATCGGTCTCCGAGCAGAAGCCGACGATCATGTCACCCGCGATGGTCAGTGGGCGATCGAGGTCGGGCCGGTGCAGGAACGAGCGGGCTCGATCGATGAACTCGTCGTACTCCTCGACGGTGTAGCCACGGTTCATCAGCTTGAGCATGCGGTTGGAGCCCGACTGTGCGGGCACGTGCAAGTACCGGCAGATGCGCTCGGAGTCCCGCATGACGGCGAGCACATCGTCGCCGAAGTCGCGCGGATAGCTGGTGACGAACCGCAGCCGCTCGATCGCCGGCACTTCCTCGTGGATTCGGTGTAGCAGGTCCGCGAACGTCGTCGTGCGCGCACCGGCGAAGACATCGCGCCGATGACCACCCTTGTACGTGCGCCCCTTCTGGGGCTGCAGCACGCCGCCAACGCTCACGGCGTCGCCCTGCTCGTAGCGGTAGTGGTTCACGGTCTGCCCGAGCAGCGTCACCTCGATGACGCCGGCGTCGGCCAGGCGACGGCACTCCTCGACAATGTGATCCGGTGGGCGATGGATCTCCGCGCCGCGGGTGTGCGGCACGACGCAGTAGGTACAGAACTTGTTGCAGCCGCGCGTGATGCGGACGTATGCGGACCCGTTGTGATCGCTGCCGCTGATAGAGCGCGACAGGTCCAGCATCTCCAGCGAGTCCTCGGCGGCGCCGAGCGTCGAGCTCCTGCGCGATGTGTCGCCCTGCAGCGCGAGTTGCCGAGCGGAGCGACCTGCCGCGGGATGATGCGGGCGTCCGGACTTCAGAACCTCGGGTTCACCCGGCGCGTCTGCCAGGTAGGACTCGCGCGTGCGCACGGCGTTGTCCAGCAGCCCGGGCAGCTTGTCCAGCTCGCCGGGCCCGCACAGCACATCGACGACGGGGAAGCGGCGGATCATGTCCTCACCATCGCGTTCGGCCATGCAGCCGAGGACGCCGACGACGAGACCGGGCTTGCGCTGCTTGTGATCGCGGAGCTCGCCGAGGCGCGACCGGACCTTTTGCTCGGCGAGGTCACGCACCGAGCAGGTGTTGTACAGGACGACGTCCGCGCCCTCGGCCGAGGCGGTGAAGTCGTAGCCCAGATCGCGCAGGCGTCCTGCCACGAGTTGGGAGTCCAGCTCGTTCATCTGGCAGCCGAAGGTCTCAAGATAGACGGAGCGTCGTGCCATTGGCGGGACAGTGTATGGGCCATCCCCGCAGGCGGGCTCAGATCACGATCCAGAGGCCCACGGCGGCGTGTACGAAGCCGGTCAGCACGAAGAGCCCCGCCGCGACGACGACCTGCCCGGGGCCCGGCCGCGTGAAGAACCACGCGCGGCCCCGCCAGAGCCCCCAGATGCCCGCGCCGCACAGGGCTCCGAGCAGGGACAGCGCAAGCAGCAGCTGCGACACCTCGGGCGGCATGCCCTGCGTCCCGCCCGTGATCATCTGCCAGATGATGGCGGTCACGACCACGCTGTCGTAGCCGAGCCCCAGGGCCAGGAAGACCATGGCGGCGACCCACGGCCCGAGCCGAAGGCCGGGGGCGCGTACCCCGAGCGTCAGCGTCCCGCCGCACTCCGGGCAAGTGCCGCCACGCAGTCCTCGAAGGGCGTAGCGGCAGATCGGGCAGTCCGCATCGTGCTCGGCGAGCCACCTCTGGAGTGCGTCAACATCCTGTTGTGCGCTCACGGGCATGCCCTCGGTACGACACGTGCATCGGCGCCGTTCGCCATCGGAGGAGAGACGGGGTTGCAGCCAACTGTAGCCAAGGCTACATTTCAGGTATCGATCCGTAGCATTGGCTACATTTCTCCCCTCCCCGGAGCACGTCCATGCACACCCGCACTGCCTTCAGCGTCATCTTCATTCTGCTCACGACCGACGCCCGCGGAGCTGATGAGCATCCGGTCCAGGAGCCGAGCCCGCCGGACGTCGTTGACAAGAGTCGGTACTCGCTGCTCCATCCGACGCCGCGTGACCTGTGGCGACCCCTCAGCGCCGACCGGCCGGACTTCACCGAGAGCCCGTACACCGTTGACGCCGGCGCGGTGCAGCTCGAGTTGAGCTTCTTCGACTTCACGAAGGACGGCGAAACGGAGACGTGGGCCGTCGCGCCCGCCAACCTCAAGGTCGGCCTGCTCAACAACCTCGACTTCCAGTTCGTCTTTGATCCCTACATCACCACCGATGATGGAGCGCAGAGGCAGGATGGCTTTGGCGACGTGCAGTTCCGGCTGAAGCTGAACATCTGGGGCAATGACGAAGGTGACGGCGCCTTCGCCTTCATGCCGTACATCCAGATCCCAACGGCCTCCGATGGTCTCACGAGTGAGGAAGTCCAGGGCGGGCTCATCTTCCCGTTCGCGACCGAACTCGCAGAACGCGTCGGACTCGGCCTGATGTTCCAGACAGACTTCGTCTACGACGACATCGACGAGAGCTACGACACGGAGTTCATCGGGACGGGCGTGCTCGGCTTCGATGTCACCAACGACGTCGGGCTGTACGTCGAGGGCATCGGCATCGTGAGCACGGACGCTGATGTCGATTTCCGAGGCATTCTGGGCGCAGGGGCGACGTACGGCGTGTCGGAGAACATGGTGCTCGATGTCGGTGTGAACATCGGCCTGACCGGCGAGACCGACGATTTCAACATCTTCACCGGCATCACCGTGCGGTTCTGAGTGTGCGATCCGAGTTGACGCTGAGCCGCGCATGCGGCACAGTCGCTCCCCCCGATGGGAGCACATGCATGCACGCGATCGCCCGTGCGACTGCCGTCACGCTGATGACCGCCGCCCTCGCCACCGCGCAGGACGTCCCAGCCGAGCTCGACAAGAGCCGGTTTTCGCTGCTGAACCCGACGCCGCGAGATCTCTGGCGTCCGCTGAGTTCGGACCGACCGGGCTTCACGGAGAACCCCTACACAGTCGATGCCGGCGCAGTGCAGGTCGAGCTTGGCTTCTTCGACTTCGTCAGGAACGGTGACTCCGAGACGTGGACCATCGCGCCTACGAATCTGCGTCTGGGCGTCCTCAACAACATGGACCTGCAGTTCAAGTTCACGCCCTACTCCATCACCGATGATGGTTCGCGGCGGCGCGAGGGTGTTGGCGACGTGGAACTGCGTCTCAAGCTGAACATCTGGGGCAATGACGGCAGCGACGCTGCGGTGGCGTTCCTCCCCTTCATGACGTTCCCGACGGCTGCCGACGGTCTCGGCGTCGAGAGCGTCCAGGGCGGATTCAGCCTCCCGTTTGCAACGGCACTGACCGAGCGCATCGAACTTGGACTGATGGCCCAGATGGACTTCGTCTACAACGATGTGCGGTCGCGGTATGACACGGAGTTCACCGGGTCCGGCGTCTTCAGCTTCGACGTCACCGATGCGCTCGGGGTGTACGTCGAGGGTGTCGGCATCTGGAGCACGGACGACGGGAAGGACGTCCAAGGCATCTTCAGTACCGGCGCGACCTACGGCCTGACGGAGAACCTCGTGCTCGACGTCGGGCTCAATGTCGGACTGGCCGGCGACGCCGATGACCTAAAAATCGTGACGGGGCTCACCGTGCGCTTCTAGCGGGGCACGCGGCTACGTGAACCGCCGCAGGATGGACTCCACCTGCCCCACATACCCGCCACCGAAAAGCCGCACGTGCACCAGCAGCGGATACAGGTTGTAGAGATCACGCCGCGTCTCGAAGAAGCCGTCGAGAAGGGGGCGGTGCTCGGCGTAGCGCGCAAAGAAGCGATCGCCAAAGGTGCCGAAGAGCGTGGAAAAGGCGAGTTCGATTTCGGCGTGCGCGAAGTACACCGCCGGATCGATGAATCCCAGCACGCGGCTGCACCCGGCGAGGACATTCCCACCCCAGAGATCGCCGTGGATCAGCGAGGGCGGGCCCAGCTGCTCGGACGAGGGGAGAAGCGCATCCAGCCGTCCCGCGAGGCGTTCGACGCGGCCCAGCGTGTCCGCGGGCAGGCGTCCCGCGCTCGCCGCCTCGCGGGCCATGAAGAGCAGGCGCTGCTCGCGGAAGAAGTCGATCCAGCGATCGGTCCACGGGTTGGGCTGGCGCAAGCCGCCGATGAGCGTATCGCGCGGAAAGCCGAAGGCGTCGGCGGACACGTCGTGCAATGCCGCGATGCAGTCCGCAGCGTGCTCCTGTACGCCGGGGCCGGTGCCGTCGTCCCCGCCCACGTCGATGAACTCCATGATGAGAAGCGAAGGCTCGGCATGGAGCACATCGGGAACCGTCAGATGACCGGCCAGGGCCCGCAGCATGGCGCCCTCGATGTCCAGCCGCGGCGAGCCGCTGCGATCGACCTTCGCGACGACGTGGGCCCCATCTTCGAACTGCGCGCGATACACCTCGCCAACGCAGCCGCCGGCCAGCGGCTCGGTGTGCACGCATCGGCGCCCCAGCGCCTGCTCGATGATGTGCGCGACGTCGGTCACCCCGGCAGCGTACCGAGGGGTGCGCAAAAACAAAGCGGGCCGACCCCGAAAGGCCGGCCCGCATGAATTGCAGTGACGCGTTGGGACGTTAGTCGTCCGTCTGACCGTCGTACCAGATGAACTCGGAGTTCGAGTCGAAGTCCTGATCGACCAGAGCCTGATCGTTCGGAATGCCGCGCTTGAAGATCTTCAAGACGCCATCCTTGCGCTGCTCAGGATCGAGGATGTAGTTCTCCGAAACGAAGAGGTTGTCGCGGTACACCTGGTTGATGTACTTGAAGGTGACTTCCTTCGGCGACGGATCCGTCTCGAACTTCACGTGGTTGTCGTTGTAGGCGACGTTGCCTTCCCACGTGCTCTTGCCGCCGTGGATGAGCAGCGTGTCGGACTCCTCGCCGAAGCGAGCGTCGGACCCGGTGACGAGCTCCCACTCGTCGGCTTCCTGGGGCGCGCTGCCCTGGAAGATCGGGCCGCGGTTACCGACGATCGGCACCGTCGAGAGCTGACGGATGGTGGACCAGTTTTCGAAGTAGCGTCCCTTGAGCGGGACGTGGGCGTAGCTGTTGTTGCCGACGTTGGGCCCCATGACAGTGTCCACGTCGCTGAGGTGATCGTCCAGCGGCGAGCCCTTGAAGGACGGGTCGTAGACGGCGTTGCCCGGGTTGATCACGTTGCCGACACCGTAGGCGGTCACGCCGGGCGCACGGTACTCGTACGCCTCTTCCGAGATCGGAATGATGTTGGGGTTCACCTCACCGGGGCTGACGAAGACCTCGGTGTTGGAGATGACGCGCTGGAACAGCATGATGGACCAGATGTTGCCGGTCCGGTTCTTGGCGACGTCGTCCGCCTCAGTCTGGTTGCGGGCGTCAAGGACCTCCGCATCCGGATACTGCTCCTTGTTGTTCTGCGCCCAGCCGACGAGAGCGCTGTGGATGCCGCGCAGCTGCGTGGCGCACTTCGCCTGACGGGCGTTCCGCTGCGCACGACTGATCGCGGGCAGCAGCAGGCCGACGAGCAGGGCGATGATCGAGATCACCACCAGCAGCTCGACGAGCGTGAATGCTTTTCTTCTCACGTACATGATTCCTCAATCCGCTCAAAGTGGTCGAGTGACGTTCGCGCTCCCCGGCACTCCCCGGCTCGGAGCGCGACCACAGTGGTGAGAACACTCAGGAAGAGTTGCCTTCGACGAAGACAAACTCCGGATCGGTCGAGTCCACCCAGCGGGCGTTGAAGCTGCGACCGATGGGCAGGCCCTGCTTCCACTGACGAAGCAGCGCGTTGCGGCGAGAGCCGTCGGCCAGGCTGCCGTCGCCCTCGTTCTGCTCGTCAACGAAGAGGTTGTCACGCAGGGTGACCTTGTCGCCGGAGCGCGACTCGGTGAAGGTCACGACCTCGGGATCGGGCTCCTGCTCGAAGGAGGTGTGGCCGTCGGCGAAGGCGACGTTGCCACGCCAGCGGCTCTCCTGGCCGAACATGAGCAGCGCCGCGGAGGCGGAGCCCTGCGGGCCGGTCGCGAGGTTCCAGCCCTCACCAGCATCGCTGTCGGGCGTCACCGTGTTGTCGTACAGCGGACCACGGGTGGACCAGATCGGCACCGAGGCGCTCACCGTGTTGGACCAGAACGACGCGCGGGCGCCGACACCCGGAACCATGTGGGCGTAGCTGTTGTGGCTCACCGACGGCTCGAAGTCGATCGTCGCCGAGTTGTTGTTCTCCTGGCCGTCGAAGGGGGTGCCCTTGAACGACGGGTCGTACTGGGCACGCACCGGGCGGACGGCGTCCTCCGGCTGCTCGTACTCGTACGACTCGAAGACCGAGACGTTGCCCTGGTCAGCGGGGCTGACGCAGATCTCGGGGGTGATCTGCTGCTGGAAGATCAGCAGCGAGAGGATCGAACCCGTGCGGTTCTTGCGGGGCGAGGAGGACGTGTCGTCACGGATGTCCACCGAGGTGGGCAGCGGGTACGTCTCACGGTTCGAACCCGCGAAAATGACGAACGCCTGCATGATGTTTCGGATCTGCGTCGCGTCCTTGATCTGCGTCGCGTTCCGACGTGCCGACTGCACGGCCGGCAGCAGGATGCCCACGAGCAGGGCGATGATCGCGATCACCACCAGCAACTCGACGAGCGTGAACCCGCGCCGCTTGTGAATCTGACTGTTCATCTATCTGTCTCCATCAATCAAACTGGACCTGTCAACCTGCGGCGACCGACAAGAACATCAGCCACAGCACGAACCCACGCGGATCGACGATCCGCCGGGCGGCCAGAAACGAACGCGTAGGCCGCACGTCAAGACCTTCCGGGCTCGAGGCACAGCGACCGCTCATCTCGGCGATTCAGGATGTCAGATTGTCGATGGGGAGCAGTTCCAGGCGCCGGCAATG
>JBCBTA010000108.1:0-8738 GCA_039818905.1 Planctomycetota bacterium | reverse complement strand
TCTCAGCCCGGCCCCCGAGGGCTGGGACGAGGCCGTGCCCTATGAAGGCATGGTTGCCGAGGTCGTGACCAAGGAAGAGTGGGATCAGATCCTCCCGCCGCACCAGCGGATGATCTTCAACATCCTGCAGAACGGCCCGGTCGATGTTGATCCGGTCACCACCTGCTTCCAGGGCGGTGCCTCCGATGCCACGATCGACGGCGTATACGAAGCACTGCTTCGCACCTACGGCCCGCGCTATCAGCAGACGGCACGTTGGTCCACTACCTCCGCCGGCAACACCGGCGGCCAGGGTGATCCGATCGTTCTCCGCTACAGCTACGTGCCCGACGGAACGTTCATCCCAAGTGGTGTTGGCGAGCCAGCCGGCAACAGTGATCTGCAGGCCTTCCTGACGGGCATCTACGGCAACGCCGCAACCTGGCAGCAGATCTTCGACGACATCTTCGATCGTTGGGGCAGCCTCTGCGGCATCACCTTTATTTACGAGCCGAACGACGACGGCGTGGACATGTTCTCGCTCGGTGGGCAGGCCGGCGTTCGCGGCGACCTGCGCATCGGCGGCAAGTTCATCGACGGCAACAGCGGCACGCTGGCGTACAACTTCTTCCCGAACAACGGCGACATGGTCATCGATACCGGTGACAGCTTCTACTTCAACACCGGCAACAACTCGCTTGCGCTGCGCAACGTGCTGATGCACGAGCACGGCCATGGCATGGGTCAGCTCCACGTCTGCCCACTCGACCTCGAGAAGCTCATGGAGCCGATCTTCACGTCCGCCTTCTACGGCCCGCAGCACGACGACATCCGCAACGCACATCGTCACTACGGCGATCCCAACGAGCCGGACAACAACTCGTCGCAGGCGACCGATCTCGGCGTCTTCGGCTCCGGGTCCAGCGCGACGATCGGTACTGTCCCGGTGGTCCCGGGACGCGCAACGCCGCCGGACAGCTCCATCCTCAGCATCGACGCCAACGGTGAGCAGGACTGGTTCCAGGTCACCGTCAACAGCCCGCTGAACCTGACGACGACCGTGCGCCCGCTCGGTCGCACCTACACCGATGATGCCCAGGCCTGTGGCGGCGCGCCTGCGAGTTGCTGCAGCACCGCCGTCACCAACAGCCTCACGATCGCCAACCTGGCGATCCAGGTGTACGACCAGGACGGCCTGTCACTGCTCGCAACCGCGCAGAGCAATGGCGCCGGCAGCAACGAGACGTTGACGGATGTGTTCCTCGCGGCGCCGGGCGACTACTTCATCCGCGTCTATGAGACCAACAACCCCAGCGAGAGCCAGCTGTATCTGCTGGACGTCGCGTTCACGCCACCCCCGTTCATCCCGGTGACGCTGTCGCTCGTGGATCCGGTGCCGACCAACCTCGATCCCGCTGCGGACGCGAGCTTCCTCGTTGCGATCGATCCGGGTGACGACACGCTGTCGGCGGCCGAGCTGTTCTATCGCTACGACGGCGGTGCGTACCTCTCGTCGCCGCTCGCTCCGCAGGGTGGTGATCAGTATCTCGCGACGCTGCCCGCCAGCCTGACCTGCGACGGCTCCGCCGAGTTCTACCTGCAGGCGACCGGTGCGTCCTCGACGGCCGAGCTGCCCGTCGGCGCGCCCGCGAACACCTACAGCGCGATCTTCGGCACCATCGTCGTGGACAGCTCGTTCGACTTCGAGACCTCGACCGGCTGGACCGTCGATGACGATCCGAGCCTGACCGAGGGTACGTGGGAGACCGGCGTGCCGGAGAACAACGGCCGCGGCGACCCCCCGGCGGACTTCGATGGCTCGGGCTCGTGCTTCCTCACGGAAAACGATCCGAACGACTCGAACTCCGACGTCGATGGCGGTGAGACCCGTCTGGTCTCTCCGGTCTTTGACATCACCGGGCTCACCGAGCCCACCGTCAGCTACGCACGCTGGTTCGACAACACCGCCGGCGACTCGCCGCAGCAGGATGTCATGACCATCGAGGTGTCCGATGACGGCGGCTCCAGCTGGCAGACGCTCGAGATCGTCGGCCCCACCACCGGCGACGCCAACCCCGAGGTGACCGGCGGCTGGGTGGAGAAGAGCTTCCGCATCGATCAGATCGGTGGCATCAGCGTGACCAGTCAGTTCCGCATCCGCTTCGGCGCCGAGGATGCCGATCCGGGTTCGGTGGTCGAGGCGGGCGTTGATGCCTTCAGCATCACCGGTCGCGACTGCACCTTCACGCCGCCGACGAGCTGCATCGGCGACGTCGATGGCGATGGCGACACGGACCTTGGTGACTTCACCGACCTGGCATCGAACTTCGGTGCATCGGGCCTGCCCTTCGGCAGCGGCGAGAGCCGCACGCTGGGCGACCTCGACGACGATGGTGACGTTGACCTTGGTGACTTCACCATCCTCGCGTCCGACTTCGGCTGCTCGCCATAATCACGCGGCAGGCTGAACACGAGTGAACCGCACAAGGCGGGTGGCCCATTCGGGTCGCCCGCCTTTTTCGTTGGCTGCGTCTCAGCGTCGGCGGACGCTCTGGATCGCGAGAACATCGAGATCACCGAGTTGCCGCAGCACGCCCTGCACCTCCACCGGCTCGGCGACATGTCGCAGCAGGGCATCGTCAAAGGGACCGGTGCCGGTCGCGTCCGTCAGCAGGGTGTAGGAGGCCTCGCCCTCGGCATTCCGGGCGACCAGGACCGCCGGAATTCCGCCCTGAATGCACAGCACGGCACAGGGCTTGTGGCCCCGCCCCTCACCAGGCTTCATCGCACCGAGGAAGCACTTGCTGTCAACGATCTCGCCACGAAGGGTGACGTCCGTCGCGCCCTGTGAACGAGCCATCGACTCCGCCTGGCCCAGCACATCGATCGCATCGTCACCGGGCAACGCAAGCATGCGGCGCCCATCGCGACGGATCTCGAATCCGCTGATCCGGACGCGGTTGCCATCCAGACCCGTGACCCACTCCTGGACGCCGCGCTTTCCGTCGGTAACGAGCATGACCATGGTCCGCTGACCAGCTTCGTCATCCATCTCAAGCAGGGGATATGGCCGCTCGTGCAGCGTCCCTTCCCACTGCATCGTGTCATCGGTGTTCCAGACGCCGTTGCCGGGGTCGTTCATGCGCCATGCAACCGCACCACTCACCGCCACGCCGCACCACAGAAGCAGCGGCACGGCGATGCGGAGGAAGCGTCGATCACGCGGCGGGGTGGGCAGATAGCCGACATAGAAGTCGTTGGACTCAGCCATCGCTCGGCTCCTCGATCCGAGCCGGCTCGACCGGCGTACCCGGTGGCAGTGGACTCGAATCCACCATCACGGTGCGCCCCTCGATGCGAACGCGATACGTCGCAATCTTCTCGCTGTAGGGTGGCGGCGATGCACCCTTGTCCGGCAGGTACTGATAGCCGTGCCACGGACACGTGATGCATCCATCCACGATCTTGCCCTCTCCCAGCGGTCCACCCTGATGGGCGCAGACATTGGACATCGCCGAGACCTTGCCGTCGTATCGGAAGACAGCGATGCGCTCGCCCCGCTTCGGGCAGACGACAAGCGCTCGATCCTCAGGGATGTCATCGACAGCGCCGACCTCGAGCCAGTGCTCCCCCACCACCCCGCGCCGATCGAGCATCCATTCGCGCACACCCGTGATGGCGTGCAGCGATCCAACCACGACGACACCCAGGCCGAGCAGCACGGGGTAGAGCAGCGATCGCTCGGACCACATCGCTCCGAGAGCAACGTGCATGACCACCAGCGCGTAGGCGACGTACACGAGCATGTGGAGGGACTTCCACACCCGGGGAGAGAGGTTGGCGAGCCAGAAGTCGTGGCTGGTCGCCGCCAGGGCGAACAGGATCAGCAGGGCGAAGAAGCCCAGGAGTGGGAACACCGTCCCGCCGTCGAGCACGGCGAGCAGCGGCATGCGGACGCCGAACCCGCCGTAGTACAGCACGACCAACGCCGCGTGCAGCAAGGCCACGGCGAAGGTCGTCACACCGAGATGACGACGGTTGTACAGCAGTGGCTTGCATCGATCGCTCAGTCGCGCCAATGGCCCGATGCACAGGACGACATGCAGAAGCAGGATCGCCGTGACGCCGAACGCGCGGATGAGCAGGATCATCGGGTCGTGTGCGTGATCTCCCGACTGCACCAGCAGGCCAGTGGCCACGAAGACGCCGATCGAGAGCAGCACACCGGTCAGCAGCACGGCGTCATACACCCGCTTGTGCCGATTCCATTGGACGGTCACATAGCTCGCCGTCATGGCGCCGCCTCCTGCGGATTCACGGGAGCCCGTGACTGCACCGCCCATGTCAGACCGCCAAGTGTCAGCACACCCAGCAGAAGCCAGATGATCGCGTGAGTCCGGCGCTGGCCGCGCGTCATGACGTCTGCCCCGATCCACGGAGCCATCGGGCGAGAAGCAGTGGCCAGAGCGCGGCGACGCCGGGCAGAATCAGGATGCGAAACGCCGGTGAACTGCCGCGAGCCACAGGGTCAACCCGAACGAGTCCGACTGTCACAAACAGCAACGAAAAGAGGAGCCCAAGCCCCGCGTAGCCGGCCAGCACGGTGAGCAGCGCTGCGATCAGGTTCACGTGTCCTCGCCTTCTGCTTGCTGCACGAGCCGTCGAGCAGGGCTGACGACGACCATGCCGCGGCCCACAACGATGGACTCGATCTCTTCGACGAAGGTCGCTATCCGCTCAGCATCGTCAACTATTTCGATGATCACGGGAAGTGCGTCGGACAGCCGCAGGATCCGCGCGCTGTGGATGCGGCGATCGTGTCCGAACCCCATCAGCCCTCGGTAAACCGTTCCACCTGAGAGACCGGCCTCACGGGCCGCATGCAGCACGGCCTCATGCAGCGCGCGCCCACCGTGGTGGTCGGACTCGGAGACGGTGACATGCAGGACCGAGACATCGTGCCAGTGGGCCATGGAGACTCCTTCTAGAGACCGAAGATCCGCTGGGCAACACGTGCCCCGAGCAGGACCGCGACGAGCGCAAGTCCCGTGTTTGCAAGCACATTGGCCAGAGCCCGGCCCCGAAGCCCTTCCTCCAGGAGCCCCATCGTCTCCCAGCTGAACGTCGAGTAGGTCGTCAGCCCGCCGAGGAGCCCGACGAGGATGCCCGCTCGCACGTCCTCGCGCATGGAGATCGGGCCGTCGCCGAGCACGAGTGCACCGAGGAAGCCGATCGCCGCACATCCAACGACATTGACGATCAACGTGCCGAAGGGGAAGCCGTCGCCGGCAACGCGTGTGGCGAGATCGCTGACCACGGCGCGAAGCACGGCTCCGATCGCGCCGCCGACTGCAATCAGCAGGAGTTTTTGCATCCGTCGATGGTACTTTCGCGGAGAGGGGTTCGCGGCATCATCACATCGCTGCCAAAAGGCATCATCGATGCCGCGGAGGATGTGAAGATGCGTAAGGAAGATCGTCGATGTGGCGTCATGCCTTCCGACGAAGCGCTCTCGCACACCAGCGCTTCCGAGTAGTTGCTAGCGCTTGCTGGAAACCCCCGGAAAGCCTCGATTCAGTGTCCTGCAAGGGATCCACCATTGCGGGGAAAGCGCTGGAGCAGTATTCATAAGTTCGTCCTGAGACTGTACAAAGCGTTGCGTGACGTGGAAGAAGGAACCCGTCACGAGCGCGGGCTGGAGTTCCAGGAGGGGAGGACGCGGCCGGATGGTCGCGCATGACACCCGGTTCTCTACCAATTCGTGGTTGTTCGACGAAGGAGAGTGAAAAAGATGAGTGTTGAGCGTCGGATTTTGGTTTCGTGTTCGACGGCGCTGCTGCTCGCTGGGACGGCCTTGGCGGCGGACCGGGAGGTCACCCAGAACAGCGGCTTTGGCATCGAGGGCTTTGACGGCGAAATGCCGCGGCTGAACATCAACGACTACGGGCGCTTCAGCGCTCCGTCGCCGTGGGTCACCGCTGACATGCAGGCCCGTGAGCTTCTCGACTCTGAGGGCGTGTGCGCTGAGTCCGCTGTCACCATTTGGGACAACGGCGACTGCACGTGCGAGGAGGACGGTCAGAACTCGCAGGATGAGGTTCCGGGTTCCCCGGGCTTCTACTCGCGCGTTGCTGATGACTTCTTCATTCAGGAAGGCTGCTACTACTGGATCAGCTGCATCAAGGTCCGCATGGCGGTCGATAACAAGATCACCGAGCCGGTGGTCGAGCTCGAGTTCCGCGATGACTGCGATGGCAAGCCCGCCACCGGCATCGAGGCGCTGAGCGACGATTGGGCTGGTAGCGACCTCGACGGCGACGGTAACCGCGACGCGGGTACCCCGTTCGTCGATTACACCGCCACCAACCTCGGCCCGAGTGGCACATGGCCGGACTTCGATATCTGGGAGTTCTGCTTCGCCATCAACCAGTTCGCTCCGGACTCCGCTCCGGGCGCTCTTGATCCCTCGTGCGAGTACAAGCGCTACTGGCTCAGCCCGGTCGGCAAGGGCCTCGGCCTGTACTTCTGGATCAGCGCTGACCTCGCTGATGCCTCCGGCTGCACCACCCCGAACAACATCCAGGGCAAGCAGGGCCAGTTCCTGTCTCCCGCCTACGGTGCGTTCGACTGGCAGGACGGCGACCTGTGCCCCTGCGATGCAGTCTGCACGGACTACTGCTTCGAGATTCGCGGCCTGAAGTGCAAGGAGCTGAAGGACAACCGCGACTATGACACCGACATCGCTTCGCCGATCTCGGTCTTCCCGCCGAACGTCCAGCTCGACGGTGCTCTGGCAGTCGATGACTTCCAGGTCCCGCCGTGCGAAGATCTCGAGATCTGCAAGCTCGTTGTGTGGTTCGCCACCAACTGCGGCCCGGATCAGATCTTCGGTAACCTCTACGACAACGAGTGCGATTGCCCGGCTGGTGACCCCACCCAGGCTCCGTACAGCCTCGGCGCCCCGTCTGAGGTCTTCAACCTGACCCGCAACAAGGACTACACCGGCCTCGATCAGGCCGAGGCGTTCGCCATGTCCCAGTCCTGCCCCATCGCCACCGATGGCCCGGGCACGATCGGTGATGGCTTCTACGCTCTCGACATCTACCGCGTCACCTGGAAGAACAACGCCAACCTGCCGCTGCTCGAGAAGGGCCGCAACTACTGGCTGAACGTCGGCGTCGTCGGCACCGGTGACATCAACAACCGTGGCTTCTGGCTCTTCCGGAAGTACGACGAGGACTGCGACGACATCTGCATCAACGAGGGCAAGTACCGCAACCCGTTCTGGGGCATCGACGAGTTCACTTCGATCTCTGAGGTCGATGGTAACTTCGACGGCACGCCTGACTTCGACGGCCCGCGTGACTTCGCCTTCCTGCTCTATACCAACCAGGTGACGACGACGGCCAACCCGCCCGCGCTCGATATCCCGAACGCCGGTGAGGACAAGCCCGAGTTCCACCTCTTCGACAACGCTTCGGTCAACAGCGTCAAGGGTGTGATTCAGACCATCCGCTAATCACACCGACCTCTTGATCAACGCTCAGCCTTCGGGTTGAGATTCAGATCTGGCCCCGTCTTCCTCACGGAGGGCGGGGCTTTTTCGTGCGCCTCTCTCTTCGTCACCGGCCCGGCCACACGGCGCACACGGCTGGTCGGTCCCCCGCCCACACACACCCGCACACATACACCACCCGCCGGCGCCGCCGAACCGTGGCTCCGTGGCTCGATGGACGCGCAGAAACGAAAGCACGCGGCGCATCTGAAGTGCGCCGCGTGCGTGCAGTGTTCGGTTCAGCTGTGCCCGGTTGGGCCGCTCTGGATCAGCCGAGGTTCATCGTCATCAGGAACTCGGCGTTCGACTTCGACTTCTTCAGGCGACCCTTGAGCAGCTCCATCGCCTCGACGACGTTCATGTCGCTCAGCACCTTGCGAAGGCGGTAGATGAGCTCCAGCTCCTTCGGGTCCAGCAGCAACTCCTCGCGGCGGGTGCCCGACGCGGAGATGTCGATCGCCGGGTAGATCCGCTTCTCGACCAGCTTGCGATCGAGGTGCAGTTCGCTGTTGCCCGTGCCCTTGAACTCCTCGAAGATCACCTCGTCCGCCTTGGAGCCGGTGTCCACCAGGGCGGTGCCCAGGATCGTCAGCGACCCGCCATCCTCGATGGCACGGGCGGAGCCGAAGAACTTCTTCGGACGCGTCAGGGCGTTCGAGTCGATGCCGCCGGTCATGATCTTGCCGGAGTGCGGGCTGTTGGCGTTGTAGGCACGGGCCAGACGCGTGATCGAGTCCAGAAGGATCACGACGTGCTCACCAAATTCGACCCAGCGGCGGGCCTTCTCGATGACCATCTCCGCCACCTGCACGTGCCGCGAGGAATCCTCGTCAAACGTCGAGGCGATGACCTCGACCGACTCGGCGGTGTTGCGGCGGAAGTCCGTCACTTCCTCAGGACGCTCGTCGATCAGCAGCACCAGGATCTTGACGTCCGGGTAGTTGGCGCTGATCGCACGCGTGAACTTCTGCAGCAGGACCGTCTTGCCCGTGCGGGGCGGGGCCACGATCAGGGCTCGCTGGCCACGCCCGACCGGGGCGACCAGATCCACCACACGCGTCTCCAGCACGTCGGGCTCGGTCTCGAGGACGTACCGCGACTCGGGGTGCAGGGGCGTCAGGTCCTCGAAGACGGGCAACTGACGCACCGCCTCGGCCTCGCGGCCATTGATCTCGTCGATCCGCAGCAGCGCGAAGTACCGCTC
>JBCBTA010000107.1:0-8756 GCA_039818905.1 Planctomycetota bacterium | reverse complement strand
TTCTGTGCGCAGCCCGGGATCTGGGATGTCCACACCACGATCCATTCATGCCGCTGAGCTTTCTGCCGCTGCCTGTCATCCCCAGCCTCAAGCTGAGTGATCAGGGCTTGGTGGACGTCGATCGATTCGAGCTCGTGTCACTCGAGGTCTGATCGTCGGCATCCTCCTGCTGCGCCTGTTCCCACGCTTCTCTCTCGGCACGGAACCTGCGCCATTTCTCACTCGACGCATCCTTCTCACCCGGCGCTGAGACGCCGTTGGCGAGAAGGACGAAATTCAGCAGTCTGCGGAAGATGCCCATGACTTTCCTCGTATGCCCTCTCCGAGATAGGGTAGCGCGCCGGATCGCTCGGTCGCCAGTGAACGGAGTCATCGCTATGACACACCGCCTACCTCTGCGTCTTGCCATCCTGCTTCCGATGCTGCTGCTGGCGGCGTGTGCGACGTCCAGCGCTCCATCGTCCCTGTCTCCGGGTTTTGCGGGGCACTTCAGCAGCTACGTCGTCTGCGCTGATCATCCCAGCGCCTCACAGGCCGGGGCCGTCATCCTGGATCAGGGCGGGAATGCCGTAGATGCGGCAGTGGCGACCTCCTTCGCACTGTCCGTCTGCCGTCCGTACTCCTGCGGCATCGGCGGGGGTGGCTTCATGATCATCCACCTGGTCGATGATCCACGCACCGAGACGCCAGGTGACGCCGTCAGCGTTGCTATCGACTATCGCGAGCGGGCGCCGGCGGCGATCACGCCGTTGCACTTCGTCGATCTCCCGGAGGACGCGAGCACCCGATCCGGACAGGCCGTCGCGATCCCCGGAACCGTGGCCGGTCTGCTGTTGGCGCTCGAGGAATTCGGGACGATGGATCGGCGACAGGTGCTCCGCCCGGCGATCGAGCTTGCGCGTGGTGGTTTCGAGGTCGATGCTCACTACGTGGAGCATGCCCAGGAGCACATCGACCTTGCTCGCGCAGAGCGGGCGGCGGGTGAGGCCGACCTGCGCATCCATCCGTTCATCTGGGATCGCTTTCTGCGGCAGGGCGATCTTCAGGTCGGAGATGTCATTCGCCTGCCGGAGCAGGCCAAGGCGCTCGAGCGTATCGCGTCGCATGGTGCTTCGGGGTTCCAGTCCGGTCGGGTTGCCGAGGCGATCGTGCGCGCCGTTGAGTCCGATCGCCTCGGTGGTGTGCTGACCCTAGAGGACCTGCGCCACTATCGCCCGAGGGTGGTCGAGCCGCTCCGGCGCGACGTCATGGGGCGGACAGTGATCGCGATGCCGCCGCCGTCCAGTGGAGGTGTGACGCTGCTACAGATCCTCGTGACGTTCGATGCGACGATCTCGATACGCAGCGGGCGCTTGTCGCCGGCGCAGCGCACACACCTCCTGATCGAATCGATGAAGCATGCATTCGCCGATCGTGCAGCATTCCTCGCCGATCCCGAGTTCAGCCCCGTCGATGTCGATGCCATGCTCGATATCGAGATGCTGCGCGGTCGTGGTGAGTCGATCGATCTGCATCGGACCCAGCCTTCGAGTCATTACGGCATGATCGCGCAGCTTCCGGAGGATGGAGGAACAAGCCACTTCAGTGTCATCGATGGCGATGGCAATGCCGTCGCGTGCACGGAGACGATCAATCTCGTCTTCGGTTCACGTGTGCCTGTCCCCGAGTTCGGTTTCGTGCTCAACAACCAGATGGACGATTTCCTGACACGCCCCGGGGTCGCCAACGCCTATGGCCTGACACAGTCTGAACGGAATCTGCCCGCGCCGGGCAAGCGTCCGCTCTCCAGCATGTCACCAACGATCGTGCTCGATGCCGAGGGCAGGGTCGAGGTGATCGCAGGTGCCTCCGGCGGACCTCGCATCATCACGGGGACAGTTCAGGTCATCCTCGAAGCGATCGACGGTGCGTCAGCCCGTCAAGCCATGACCATGCCGCGTATTCACCATCAGTGGAGCCCGGACGCGGTGTATACGGAGGAGTTCGTGAGCCCCGGAGGTGCGCGATTCGATCCCGCTTTCCTCGATGGGCTGGCGGGTGCTGGTCATGAGATCCGAGAGCGGCGCGATGTCGGCAACGTCCAGCTCATCCGCCGGAGCGCAGGGGGTGGCTGGGACGCCGCGGCGGATCCGCGCAAGGGTGGGCGGCCGGCCGGGCGCTAGGCGTCATCGATAAGCTGGAGGACCAGTCCTTCTCGGACCAATGTGCCACAAGCCGCAGATCAGGCCTTCCGGCATTGTCACCCTGTGTTCCCACGCTACATTTGAGTCGTTCGTGGATTGCGCGCACGGGATTTCGGGGTCTCAGGAGTCGAGCATTGATTGCACGGAGGCGTTCTGTCGGTCCATGGCATCTGTTCGGGCTCGGCGCTGCGTCGATCCTCGCGGTATCGTCCGCGAGCAGCGCCTCCTCGCTGGGTGTGTACAACGCCAGTGCGGTCCGCGGCTTCTTCGAAGCGATGGCGACCCGCCGGGTCAGCATCGATTGTGTGGGCGATTCCAACATGTTCGGCGTCGCCGCGAGTGGGCCGAAGCTCGGCTATTTCGGTGCGCTGGGGCAGGTGCTGGAGGAGAAGGGGCACCAGTGGTATGGCGCCCCCTGCATCGCACCGGGAGGCGGCGCGTCCAACCTCTCGCGCTGGAGTACCAACGGAAAGAACCTGAACCATCAGGTCACAGCATCGACGCCGCTGCAGTGGCCGCACAGTTCGTATCTGCTGACGGGCTCGAATGCGAATCCGCTTTCGCAGCAGTATGCCCATACGCATATCACCGTCGGAGACACGGCGACGGATACATACAACATCGGTGTGCGCACCGGGTTTTCCAATCCGCCTGCGTCCTTCTACGTGGTGGGCGAGACCTACACCGCGCATCTTGTGTACGCCACATTCAGCACTCCGACGGCATACGACAACCGCTTTCAGTATCGCCTGTGGACGTACAGCCCGGGTCGCACCGTCGCACAGACACCACTGATCGATCCGGTGACCGGTGTCGATGGTATCGGCTTCACATCAGTCTCCGGCCCCTTTCCGGAGGTGAACAACAGCCGTCTCATGCTCGGTCTCGTTGATGGTGCGACGGGGCCGCACGTGCTGTACTACGGCGGCATCACGCGAGACTCGGTCGAGACAGGCTTCTCCCAGAACAGCGTCTGGGCCAGAGGTGGTGATGGCGTCCCGAACCTCAAGAACTTCCTCGTGACATCCAGTCATCTCGGACTGCGGCTGTATCAGCGGCAGCTCGTCGCCGCACAGGAGTCGGACCACAAAGTGCTGGCGCTGTTCATGATGCTCGGCATCAATGATCGAACGATGGACCCCATCGCATGGGGCGATGCACTCGAGCTCGCGCTGTACATCTACGAGGCCGAGTGGCAGCAGATGCTCATCGAGGAAGGCTGGACGGGCGATCTGTACTTCGTGCTCTGGCCTGGGCCACACACGCGCCTCGAGGATCCGGAGAATCAGTCGGCACACCGCAAGGAAGCGCGTGCTGTGGCGGGTTTTCGCCGCAACGCGTCCGTCATCGATCTTGACGCGCTCGGTGCGGATGCCGCCTACATCATGGCGCAGCCCGGCTGGGTCATCGAAGAGGATGGCGTGCTCGACGTGGCGCACCTGAGGAACGACGCCTACATCGGACTGGTCCGCATCGGGCTCGATGCGCTGCTGGCGGAGATTGCCCAGTGTGCCGGCGACCTCAACGCCGACGGGTTCACCAACATCACCGACTTCACCACCCTTGCGACCAATTTCGGTGCGCAGGACGCCGGGTACGCCGATGGCGACATCAACGGCGATGGCATGGTTGATCTGGCGGACTTCCAGATTCTCGCGACGGCCTTTGGCTGCACGCCTCCGTCTCCATCGTGATGCGCTGTGATTGCGGTCCTACCCTCTCTGGTGAGATCTGCACCTCCTGAGGAGAACCGCCTCGATGCGATGGTCCCCGATGCTGTGCTGTGCCGCGGTTGCGCTTGCCGCCCCGATCGCTCTTGGGCAGAACCTGCTCATGAACGAGGGCTTCGAATCATCGATCGTTCCTGGTGGAGGCCCCGGGAGCAATCCCGGGCAGTGGGTCGCGTTCTTCGGCGGCACGGCGGGCGTCACACTCGAGGCGTTCAGTGACAGCAGCCCCGTCGGTGGCCCCGCGCGCAGTGGCAGCGCGGCGCTGCGGCTATCGCACACCACCACCTCGGGACTCGGATACGGCGCGTTCGCTGGCGTCGCGCAGCGCGTTGACGGCGTCATTCCCGGTGAGCAGTACACCTTCGCGATCTGGGTGCGCGACGACACCGTTGCGCTGAATGGCGGCGTGGAACTGCGCATCGAGTGGGTCGATCAGAACGGCAGCTTCGTCGGAAACCCGCAGCAGAACACCAAGGAGATCTCGGGTGAGCTGCTGACGTCGCAGTACAAGGAGTTCGCGGTCATCGATACGGCTCCCGCGGGTGCCGTGGGGCTCAACGCGGTCATCGCGATCCAGAGCTTCACCAACGATGGCGTCAATCCCGCTGCGATCGTCCTTGCCGTGGATGACACCTCGGTGACGTCGGACGTGCAGCCCTCAAATGGCCTGGTCCTTCTCGTGGACGAGTTCGATGGCACGTCGCTCGATACAAGCCTGTGGTTCCAGCCCACCGGCGCGGGGACGTTCCTCGGGCGCACGCAGATTCGCCCGCCTTCGTTGCCGATCGAGGTCTCAGGTGGCGTTGCCAGACTTTATCTGGACACCTTCAACCCAACGGGCTTCTCGTTCTTTGGGTCGGAGATCCGCACGCTCGAGGTCTTCGACCTGCAGGATGGTCTGGTTTTCGAGACACGCTCCCGGCTGCTCGCAGGCACGCCGGGGGGCATCCTCGGGTCGCTGTTCAGCTACGTCACCAACGGAACGGTCCGCGACGAGATCGACTTCGAGATCCTCTCCAACGACATTCCCGGCAGCAGCGACCGAATCCTGACCAACGTCTTCGTCGATGATGACTTCAGCCAGGGCGGTGATAGCGCCTTTGTCACACCGCCCGGACATGACATCACGGAATTCAACGACTACCGCATCGAGTGGCGCCCCGACCGGATCGACTGGTACATCAACGATGTCCTTGTGCGTACCGAGACCACGTCGGTTCCCGACGGCATCGTCTCCGGTACCGTGACCGATCCGCTGCGGATCCACCTGAACGTCTGGGCGCCCGACGAGTTCTTCGGCGTTGCGTACAACGCGTCGCTCCAACCGGTCGCCTCGGCCCTGCTGAATCAGCAGTACACGTACGAGGTGGATCGTGTGGAGATCCGTCGCATCGGCTGCAGCGCTGCGGACATCGCCGCCGACTTCGGCGTGCTCGATGATCTGGATGTCGTGGAAGCGGTGCTGCGGGTCGATGCCTCCGAGATGTCCGGCGACTTCGACGAGAATGGTGCGACGGACTTCCTTGACCTGTCCACCTACCTGAACATCTTCGAGGTCGGCTGCGTGCCCTGACGGGACGTTCGCTGCAGTCGCGGCAGCACATCGACCGCCGCCTTGGGCGTTCTGTCCGAGCGAAAGACGCCCCAGTGCTTCTCCACCTCGACGGGGTCGTCGCCGCCCTTCCACTTCTCGTCGAATGCGGCGAAGAGGAAGAAGGACACATCGTTCTGGGCTGACCAGCGGTACAGCTCCTCGACGAAGCGCCGCTGCTGCTGCTCTCCGGGGACGCCGATGATCAGTTCGCCCTGTTCGCCGTACTCCGCCTTGCTGGTCGCCCAACCGAGCTCGCCGATGATGACCGGTTTGTCGGGATGGCGATCAACGGTCGCGCGGTACTGGGCCCGCGTCCATGCGATGGCGTTGTCCAGTGTCTGTCCGTTCCACATGGCGTAGGCGTGGACCACGACGAAATCGACGTGCTCGGCAAACTGGTCGCTTTCCTCCGTCGTCCAGAACCGAAAGTCGTCGGCCGTGGTGATCGGAGCGTCGGACGACGCGCGGGCGGCCCGCAGATGCCGAAGGAGCGTCTCGGGGAAGCTCCGATGCCACGACCAGAAGACCTGGGTCTCGTTCCCGATCGACAGTCCCATCACGTGCTGCGGATACAGCCGCGACAGCCGCACAGCCGCCGCAACCTCGGCATCGTTCTCCGCGGCTTGCTCCGGCATGTACTCGTCCTTCTGCCCTTCACTGTCGCGCGTCCACTCCGGAGCGATCCATGCGCCGACGAGTACCTTCATGGGGATGTCATACTCGTCGATCAGTTCAAGCACCGTCTCCGTCGCGCCCCGGGAGCCGTACATCCGGATCGCCGGCCAATGACGCGACAGGATGCGCAGATCCTCGAGCAGTTCGTCGCGCGTTGGGGATGCGCCGTCGGGTGATTGGCCGTCGCGGTACGGCCCGTAGCTCACCGCAGCCATCGGACTGCTCCCATCGGGCAGTTCGAGGGCACGGTGGCCGGAAGTGCAGCCCGTCGCCGCCACCAGAAGCCAGAGAACGCCCAGGGCGCCAATCCGGATGGCGGTGCGCTTTCTGCTTGCGGGACAGAGGTTTGTGCCGTAGCTTTGTAACTGATTCATGGGGATGTAACTCATGGCAAATGTCCGGCAGATTGCGAGCAACCTTGGCGTCTCCGTCGCCACCGTTTCTCGTGCCCTCAACAACAAGCCCAACGTCCGTGTGGATACGCGTGAGCGGATTCGTGCCGAGGCGATCCGCCTCGGCTACAACCCCGCGTATCTCCGCTCGTCCACGCAGACCATTGGCCTGGCATACACGGGCGATCAGGGCCGCGTGGATTATGGCGGATTCGACGCCGCCCTGATTGATGGCGTTCTCAAGGGCGTTGATGAGCAGCGGTTTGATGTCACGATCATCAGCCTGCACCGCGACAAGCTGCCTTCGGAGTCCTACCGGACGTTCTTCGCCCGCAAGGGTGTCAGCGGCGTGGTTCTGCGGACCTTCCAGCACTCGCGCCTGGTATGCGAGGCGATCGCCGAGGAGGGCGTTCCGTCCATCGTCGTGGCGGATCGCTTCGACGATGAGCGGGTGTCCTACATCGGCACGGAATCGCGTCTGGAGAGCAAGCACGCCGTCGAGCACCTGATTCACCTCGGACACAGGCGCATCGCCCTCGGCGTGCACGCCGTGACCGACACCGATCACCAGGACCGCAGCAGAGGCTATCTGGACGCCCTCAGTGCCCACGGCATTGAGAGTGACCCGGCGCTCACCGTCAACATCGTTGCGGACATGCAGGGCGGTGGCTCGGCCATCCGCTACTTCATGAGTCTGCCCGACCCGCCCACGGCGGTGTACTTCACGGATCCGCTGGCGACCATCGGTGCGCTGCAGTTCTGTCATCAGAACGAAATCAAGGTGCCGCAGCAGCTGTCGATCGTGGGCTTCGACGACAGCGAAGTGCGGTATCACTCATTCCCGCCGTTCACGGCAGTGTGTCAGGATGCACGAGCGCTGGGCTTCGAAGCCGCGCTGTGGCTGACGCGGTACATCAGTGGAGTTGAGCGCGAGCCGATTCGTAGAATGCTGCCGACGTCGTTCGATATTCAGCAGACGACGGCAGCACCGGCCAAGACGCGCTGAGCCTCGAGCATACGAGTCCGCTCAGCACGCAATCGCTCGACAATTGACGACGCGACCCGACTTACTCCTCGCCGAGGAACTCGTCCTCGACCGACTTGTCACGCAGGCTCCACAGCACCTGATACGAGCTGCGGCCGGTGGCGTCGTTGGCCACCTCGTTGGTCTTCAGCAACTCGACATGGCCGTCCATGAAGGCGAAGTGTGCGGAGCCGTTGCGGGTCAGCGGATCCTTGTCGATGCGCGGGTGGCGGTACCAAGGGATGTACGTCGGCAGCGTGTTGCCGCTGATGCCACCCATCTCCGGTGCGGCCTCGGTCACCCAGAGGTTCGTGTTGGCACCGGCGTTGATCGTGACCTCGCCCGCACCGAAGCGCTCGCCGGGAAGTCCCTCGCGACCGATCTGGGCCTCGGTGAACCACTTGGTCTCGAAGTCGGGGTTCTCGCTCGGCCAGATGCCCCATGCCTCGCCGATCAGCAGCAGGTCCGCAGCGCGGCCGGACGTCGGGTTGAAGCCCTGGCCGCGGCGGCCCTCAAACGCATCCAAGGGGTTGTTGCCGGGCTTGAAGTAGTTGAACCGGTCGGGGTTCGAACCGATCTGCTGGTAGCTGGCAGCTGAGGCGCCCCAGAAGTTCATGGTGTACGAGCGGCCGCCCTGCGTGTGGCTCGGGCTGACGAAGACGCCGCCGCCCACCGTGTTGTTCTTCGGGTTGGTCGGCTCGAGATTGCTCTCGTCGAACTGCGGCAGGAACTGGCCGATGCGGTTCTCGTCGTACCAGTGCATGTTCAGCTTGTCAGTCTCGGGGTCGGTGATGCCCTCGAGGATCGTCGGGAACTTCTGGTTGTAGTCGGTCGCATACGCCATGAAGGCCGTGACGATCTGACGCATGTTGCTGGCGGACTGGGCACCGCGAGCCGCGGCACGGGCCGAGCCCAGTGCCGGGAGCAACACCGAGATCAGCAGACCCACAACCGCGATCACGACAAGAAGCTCGACGAGCGTGAATCCGCGTCGCTGGGTCATGTTCCGGTGCATCGCCAACCTCCCAATGGGTCCTGTTGTCCTGCCGATGAAACAGTTCTGTTCTGTTTCATTCGGTTCAATTCCGCCGTCGTCCTCGGCGGACCACCATCACGCCCTCCGAAGCCATCCTCTGGAACAGTTGCAACAGAGGATGG
>JBCBTA010000106.1:0-8757 GCA_039818905.1 Planctomycetota bacterium | reverse complement strand
CGCTGACGCTTAGGGCTCAATGCCCTCCCGCTGGCGCGCTCTGGCCGAGTGGCTAGAATTGCCCACTTTGCCCAGTCGAAACCCCCGAGCCGCACCCTCTGAGACGGAGCCCCCGGAGTTGGCGACCACCAAGAAAAAGACCGCCCGCCGCAGCGACGCCAAGAAGATGGCCGCCGCGCAGAAAGAGATCTCCGTCAGCGAGTTCTTCGCCAAGAACCGTCACCTGCTCGGTTTCGACAACCCGCGCAAGGCGCTGCTGACGACCGTCAAGGAGGCCGTGGACAACGCCCTCGATGCCTGCGAAGAAGCGGGCATCCTGCCGGAGATCATCGTCGAGCTCCACGCCCTGCCCGAGAGCGGCGAGGACCGATTCCTCGTCGTGGTGCAGGACAACGGGCCGGGCATCGTCCGCAAGCAGGTCGAGAACATCTTCGGCAAGCTGCTGTACGGCTCGAAGTTCCATCGCCTCAAGATGAGCCGGGGCCAGCAGGGCATCGGCATCTCCGCCGCGGGCATGTATGGCCTGATCACCACCGGCAAGCCGGTGAAGATCATCAGCAAGACGTCCAAGCGCAAGCCCGCCCACGAGGTCGTCCTCAAGATGGACACCTCGAAGAATCGGGCCGACGTCGTCTCCGACAACGAGCATCCCGAGGACGATCAGTTCTTCGCGGAGGGGCACGGCACGCGCGTTGAGATCGAGCTCGTCGGCAAGTACCTCAAGGGTGACCGCTCCGTCGATCAGTACATCCAGCTGACCGCCATCGCCAACCCGCATGCGCGCTTCGAGTACCTGCCGCCGGCGACGGCGTCGGACCCGGAGCCCGATCGGATCATCTCTGAGCGCACCATCGACGAGCTTCCGGCCCAGCCCGAGGAGATCAAGCCGCACCCCCACGGCATAGAGCTGGGCACACTCATCAGCATGCTGGAGCGCACCGGGCAGAATCAGCTTGGCGGCTTCTTCAGCGGCGAGTTCTGCCGCGTCGGACCCAAGGTCGCGCAGCAGGTGACGGCGGCGGCAGATCTCACGACGCGCTCGTGGATCAAGAACGTCGATCACGCCGCGGCTGAGAAGATGTACAAGGCGCTGCAGGGCGTGAAGGTCATGGGACCGCCGACCAACTGCCTGAGCCCCATCGGCGTGCGCACCATGCTGAAGGGTCTGGAGCAGGGGCTCGATCCGGACTTCATCACCGCGTCCAGCCGCACGCCCGCGGTGTATCGGGGCAGGCCCTTCATCATCGAGGTCGGCGTCGCCTTCGGCGGCAATCTCCCGGGCGATGAGCAGGCCAAGGTGTACCGCTTCGCCAATCGCGTGCCGCTGCAGTATCAGCAGTCGGCGTGCGCATCATTCAAGTCCGTGCTCGACATGACATGGCGCAGCTACGGCTTGCAGCAGCCCAGGGGCTCGCTGCCGATCGGACCCATGGTGGTGATGATCCACATGGCCAGCGTGTGGGTGCCCTTCACCAGCGAGAGCAAGGAAGCGATCGCGGACTACGATGAGATCCGCAAGGAGATGAAGCTGGCCCTGCAGGACTGCGGGCGCAAGCTCGGTCAGTATCTGCGGCGGAAGCAGAAGATGAAGCGTGCCGGCGAGCGGCGCGGCGTCTTCCAGCGCTACATCGGTGAGGTCGCCAAGGCGTGCTCGCACATCACCGGAACGGACGCCGAGAGGCTGTACGCCAAGCTGCTGGAGACGGCGGAGCGCAAGACGGCGGAGTTCGACGCCGTGCTCGACGAGGAGGGCCGCTTCGTCAAGGAAATGGACCGGCTGGAGAAGGACGAGACGGTCGTCATCCGGCGCCAGGCCACGCCCACCGACGCCGAAGATGGTGACGGGCCGGATGCGCAGTCCAACGGAACCGCGGGTTCGACGCTCTTCGGGGACGAGGAGATTGCGCCAAAGCCGCGCAAGAAGCGCATCGTGAAGAAGAAGACCAAGAAGAAGGTCAAGCGGCGGTAACGGAGCGGATCGATGGCAAAGAAGCGAACGACCAAGAAGACCGCCGGCAAGAAGACGACGTCGCGCAAGACCGCGTCCAAGAAGCGCACCACGTCGAAGGCCCGCGGCCCGGCGGGGCGCGACACCGACGGGAAGACCATCAAAGCGATCGAGCAGTTCGCTGATGCCGTGGTGAAAACGGGTAGTTCCGGCGGTGACCCGGCCTTCGATGTGCCAGCCCGCACGCTCAGCAACACGAGCTTCAATCAGAAGAAGCGCATCGTCGAGATGGGCAAGGCGGTGCAGGACAGACCGCTGTTCGATCTGAAGACGGCCCGCAAGTTCATGCAGACGATGCTGCTGTCTTCCGGCGTGAAGGATCTCGTCGAAGAGGGCAAGACGCTCAGCCTTCGAGGCATGTACTACAAGAGCCTGCACACCATCGCGGGAACCAAGGAGAAGACGCTCGACGATCAGTCGGAGTCCGACGCGATCCTCGAGGATCTCGAGGTGATGCTGGGCTCACTGCGCGAGGAGCTGCATTTGTTCGCCAAGAAGGCGGGCACGATGGTGGGCAACATCACGGTGATCGACTCGGGCGACGAGATCGACTGCCGGCGCATGGGCTCGGGCGGGTACGCGATCCCGAGCATCGTGGAGCCGGACGTCATCGAGTTCAAGAAGTGCGAGGCGGACTTCGTTCTGCATGTCGAGAAGAACACGGTGTGGTCGCGCTTCAACGAGGACCGCTTCTGGGAGACGCACAACTGCATCCTGACCGAGGGCGGCGGCCAGCCGCCACGGGGTGTCAGGCGGCTGCTGCGCCGGCTCAACGAGGAGCTGGGCCTGCCGGTGTACTGCCTGCTCGACTGCGATCCGTGGGGGCACTACATCTACTCCGTGATCAAGCAGGGCTCGATCAACCTGGCCTTCGAGAGCCAGCGGATGGCGGTGCCGGACGCCAAGTTCCTGGGCGTGCGTGCCATGGACTACGAGCGGTACGACCTCTCCGACGACGTCCAGATCAGCCTCAATGACCGCGACACCACCCGGGCAAAGCAGATCGCGGGATACCCCTGGTTTGCGGGCAAGAAGCCGTGGCAGATGGAGATCAAGAAGATGCTCTCCAACGGGTTCAAGATGGAAGTCGAGTCCCTGATCACCAAGGACATCAGTTACGTGACCGAGGTGTATGTGCCCGAGCGGCTGGAAGCGCGTGACTGGCTGGACTAGCAGCCGGTACAATTCCTTGTCCGGTCTGGGCAAGAAGGGCGGGCTCGATGGGTGACGCAGCAGAGACTGGTCCCAAGCGGATCCTCGTCGCGGACGACGAACATCTCATGGCGACAGGCCTGGCCACCGGTCTGCGGACGCTGGACTTCACCGTGGTCGGCCCGGTGTCCGACGGCGAGTCGGCGTGCGAGACTTGCCGCGAAGCCGACGTGGACATGGCCCTGCTGGACATCCGCATGCCGGGGATGGATGGGCTGACCGCAGCTGCCCAGATTTGGGAAGAGCGGCAGATCCCCTCGGTCATCATCTCGGCGTATAGCGACGATCGATACCTCGCGCGGGCCCAGCAGATCGGGGTCTACGGCTACCTGCTCAAACCGGTCAGCACGGAGAACCTCCGGGTGACAATCTCCGTCGCCTGGTCGCGGGCAATGGCACACTCCGAGCAGGGGAAACGCGTCGATCAGCTGCAGGGCCTGCTGGCCAACAGACGCACCATCGAGCAGGCGAAGTGGATCCTGGTGCAGGAGAAGGGGATGACCGAACCGGATGCCCACGCCTACCTGCAGCGGATGGCGCGCGACTCCCGACAGCGCCTCGTCGATGTGGCATCGACGGTGCTCGAAGAGCACGGCAGAGCGGGCGAGACCCCCGCCTGAGGACACCTTTGCGCAGTCTTCACATGCGTCATGTCCGCTTACCTATCTTGACATCCAGCAAAGACTTCCGGTTCCGTTTTTTGCGCAGAAACAGCGCTGGGCAGGGGTGACACCTCGGCTCGGGTTGGTACATTGCCTCACGGCAAGCTGGGTCTTTCGACCCAGGCGTCGGACACGACCATGAGACGGCAGGTGGGCCTGGCAGACAGCCCGACTTGGTCGAACATCAGATGAGATCATCGCCGGCTCGGTGAGCAGGCAAGCGTTTGGAGGAGACGCTTGCCGACTCCCGGCCGGCTTTGTTTTTGCGCGTCCGCAGCTGGGACATGCGACGCGCGAGATTCCGGAAATGGCGCTCACGTCCGGACCTTCAAGGTCCGAATAGAGACCTCGTGATGAACACGCGGCGCGCTCAAGTGGGTGCGCCGACTCGTCCGATAAAGGGGTCTGCGCGGAGCGCAGCTTCCTTGATCGATCGGGATCCACAGCACGGGCGATTCGACGCGGCGGAGTCCGGCGAATCGTGATCCACGACGCGCGCCGTCGGGATGCAGGAGGCTCGCCAACATGCTCCGCAGCACTGGCACCACGCTGGCCATCGGCACTCTCAGCCTGGGCGCACTCAGCGCCTGCAGTCACAACGAATTCGTCGGAACGTCGGACCTGCAGCCACAGCACGCCGAACGCTCGCAGCCGCGGGCCGAAGCGCAGCCATTTGAGCAGGCAGGCTTCGATCCGTTCGACCAGCCGGGACACGCGATCTCGCGCGATGCGCATCTGCTCCGGGCCATCAGCGGTCGCTACGGCGACGCCGGTGCGCCCGTCATCGGGTCCGATGGAAGCATCGTCGCCCGGCGCAGCAGTGTGAACGTCGGTTTCGACAGCACCGAGAACATGCGACAGGTCTCCTTCGCGACCGAGGGCGCCGACTTCGACCCGGCCATCGATCGCGTGGGTGAATACGTCTACTTCTCCAGCACACGCCACAGCCCCACCGCCGACATCTACGTCAAGACGGTGGATGGCAATGCCGTCACGCAGCTCACGCGTCATCCGTCGCACGACGTGATGCCCGCGGTCAGCCCCGACGGCCAGCGCATCGCATTCGCGTCCAACCGCGGCAACTCGTGGGACATCTACGTGATGAACGCCGAGGGTGGGCAGGCCATGCAGGTCACCAGCGACGCCAGCCATGAGTTGCACCCGTCCTGGTCGGCCGATGGCACCAAGCTCACCTACTGCCGCCTCAGCCCCCGCTCCGACCGCTGGGAGATCTGGGTCGCCGACATCACCAGGCCCGCCTCACGGACGTTCGTGACCTACGGCGTCTTCCCCGAGTTCCACCCGACCGAGGATCGCATCCTCTTCCAGCGCTCCCGCGAGCGTGGCGGACGGTACTTCGCCGTCTGGACCATCGACTATGTCGATGGCGATGGCGTCCGCCCGACCGAGGTGGCCTCCAGCAGCACCGCAGCGATCATCAACCCGACCTGGTCCGCCGACGGGCAGTTCATCGCCTGCGCGACGGTCGTCCCGCCGGATGGTGCGATCTCCCCCATCGTTGATTCCGGGAGTGACCATGGCTTTGCCGATATCTGGATCGTCCGTGCCGACGGCATGGGCCGAACCAACCTGACCGGCGGCTACTCCGTCAACACCATGCCCACCTGGGGCCCGTCCAACGAGCTCTTCTTCACCTCCGACCGCAGCGGCATCCACACGATCTGGGGCATCGATCCCACGCGTGCGATCGTCGCCGCCGGACTGGAACCGATGACCGGCACCACGGGCGTCGCCGACGCTCCGGTCATCGACGACAACTGACCGAAACGCGGCCACGCCGCGAACTCTCTCGTCGCCCGGCCCTGACAGGCCGGGACGCCGATTGAACCCATCGGGCGGAGTCCCGAGCAGAAGGCAGGACGCCATGACAACCGCACAACCCATGCTCTCACGGAGCGCGCGCACGCGCGTGCTTGGTCTGGCCATCGGTCTCCTTGGGGCGCTGCTCGCCGGGTGCGAGTGGAATCAGCCCACGCTGGAGGCGCCCATGGCGGGTCTGAGCTCGCCCTACCCCGTCGGCCCCGACGTCGTCTGGGCAGTCGCGCCGCTCGCAAACGAGTCGGGCACGAGCATCGTCGATGAGCTCGTGCTGACCGATCGCCTCGTCGAGCAGATCCGACAGGTCAACGGCCTGACGGCACTGCCCGTCAACCGCACGCTCGCAGGGATGCGGGCACTCGGTCTCCCCGCGATTCACACACCTGACGAAGCGCAGCAGCTCGCCGCGGCGCTCGGAGCCGATGGCATCATCGTCGGGTCCGTCACGTCGTGGCATCCGTACAACCCGCCGCGACTCGGACTCAACCTCGTGCTCTTTGCACGCTCGGGCGCCATGCAGCGCTTCGACGGCAGCGAGCAGGAACTTCTGATGCTTCGTACGGCGGCAACGGATGCAGGCCTGGACATGCGCATGTCGCGCGACGTTCCCGTCGCCGCGGCGGCGGATCAGATCGATGCCTCCAACCACGCAACGCTGCTGGACATCCGCGACTACGCCCAGGGGCGATACGACGATCGCACGGCTCTCGGCTGGGAGCTGTACACGCAGAGCATGGGGCGGTTCACCGAATACGCGTGCTTCCGCATGGTGCGTCTTCTGCTCGAACAGGAATACGAGCGACTCGCCGTGGCCGAAGCCCGCGCAGCAGAGTAGTCACCGATCGGCCGGATCCTCCGCCGCTCGGTGGCGGAACGAGGATCCGGCAGATGTCCCACCACGGGCCACATCCTGACGCGACCAACGGCGCCGAGCAGTGCGCGCCGGATGCGGTGTCGCTGCGCAAGCGCGATCACCTGTGGTCCTTCCGGTGCGAAGCCGGAAATGAAGCGGACCTTGTTCATGCCCTGACCGAACTGGCCGACGACGAGTCATGCGAACTCGACTGGTTTGACGCCGCGCTCGTGGCCTACGAGCTGGGCCGGCGTCTGGAAGACGCCGCCCGCCGTGCCGGCGCAGCAACACACGACGATTCCACACGACCCCAGAACCGGAGCCCGGTGCAGCCATGAGCACGCTTCCAATCATCAGCGCGTTTCTCTCGTATCTCACGGACGAGCGCCACTTCAGCCCATACACCGCACGGTGCTACGGCGCTGATCTCCGCCAGTTCCTGGAGTACCTCGTTGACGAGTCGGGGCGCACGCTCAACGAGGAGCATGAGCGCATCGTCTTCGGTCAGATGTCCGAGGACGGCGCCGGTACGGACAGCGACGTCGCGGGCAAGATCATCCCGAACACGATCACCGGCACCATCCGCGAGGCGGACGCCGAGCTGCTCCGCGGCTACCTCAACTACCTTGCCGAGCAGAGCTACTCCCCCGCCACCATGGCGCGGAAGATCGCAACGCTTCGCTCTTTCTACAAGTGGGCACTCAAGCGCAGCTTCGTCGAGACCAACCCGATGACGCTCATCCGCACGCCGCGCCAGACCAAGCGCCTCCCCCGGGCGATCAGCGTCGAGCAGATCGAGCGCCTGCTCTCCGCTCCCGATGACAAGGAAGTCCTCGGCGCACGCGACCGGGCCATGCTCGAGACGCTCTACTCGACCGGCATCCGCGTCAGCGAGCTGGTCGATCTGGACATCGAGGATCTCGATGAGCCCGGCGAGGCTCTCCGCGTTCGCGGCAAGGGCAAGAAGGAGCGTCTCGTGCCGCTGGGCTCACATGCCCTGGCCGCCATCCGTCATTACAAGCAGGTGCTGCTGGGCGACGATCGTCTCGGGCAGTCCTGGGCCCCCGGCAAGCCGGAGCGCCCGCTCTTCGTCAACAAGCATGGCGGGCGCCTCTCATCGCGCTCGGTCAGGCGAAAGCTGGACAAGTACCTGCGCTCGGTCGGGCTCGATCCGTCGATCAGCCCGCACACCCTGCGTCACTCCTTCGCGACGCATCTGCTCGACAACGGTGCGGATCTGCGCGGCGTGCAGGAACTGCTGGGCCACCAGTCGCTCAGCACCACGCAGACCTACACGCACCTCACGACGCAGCGGATGCGCGAGGCGTACGACAAGGCCCACCCGCGAGCCGAGGCCGGCTGAGCGATCGATCGATTCTTGTGACTGACGCGCGGGCGCCGGTGTCTACCATCGGCGCCCGCGTTTTCGTATCCGCTCAGCCCAGCTCGTCCTCGATCGCGCGGCGGAGCGAACGCCCGCCCTGCCAGCGCTCGCGTGCGAACCAGAACAGCGTCAGTGACAGCGGCATCCACACCGCCGCACTGATGATGGACCAGGTGGCCTGCACGATGATCGCGTGCACCACCAGCGCGATGCCGAGCAGCACCCCGACGAGCCATGCGATCGCCACACGAAAAAGCCCCCGTTGGGGGGCGCCGCGCGGGCGCTCCGGCAGGGCGGGGGCAGGTTCGGTCGGACCCGCGGGAACGAACTCCGGCTCGTCGAACGCAGGCTCCAGTGACGAACCCGCGGGAGCTTCGCGCAGCCCGGCCAGCGGCTGGGCGGTCAGTGTGTCCCCTGGGCCTTCGGGCGCACCGAAGACATCGAGTTCCGGGCAGAAGACCTCGGCGCCGCAGACGCACTCCTGCGCCTGCCCCGCGATCTCGGCGCGCCAGCGGTATCGCCTGCCGCACGCCTTGCACTGGTACCACTCGAGGAACTCGCTCACTCGGTCGCCGCCTCCGATCGGGCGTCAGGCCAAGTCGGGGAACAGCTGCTGCACGGTGCCGACGAGGTCCTTCACGTGCGAGATCGACTCATCCATGAGCGTCTGCTCGGCGCCCTCGAGTTCGCACTCGATGACCTTTTCCATGCCGGTGGAGCCGAGCACGCAGGGCACGCCGACGAAGTAGCCGCCCACGCCGAACTCCGTGTCGCAGTACGCGGCGCACGGCAGGATGCG
>JBCBTA010000105.1:0-8788 GCA_039818905.1 Planctomycetota bacterium | reverse complement strand
GCAATCGACCTCGGCGCCATCGATGCCTTTCGCGAGCGCTTCCGCATCTCCGATGAGCCCGAGATTCGCTACGGCAACGACGTCGCCCAGTTCCAAGGCCGGGATTTGCTCGACACCATCGTCGAGCGGCCGGATCGTCCATTGGAACTGGGCGACGTCGTTGCCGTAGCGAATCTCGGGCTCATCGGAGATGCGGAAGCGCTCGCGAAAGGCATCGATGGCGCCGAGGTCGATTGCCCGGAGCCTGCGGGGAAGGTCGGTCTGGACGGTCACCTTGAGTTCGATGGGATCGCCGACGTTGACGCGCTCGGGCGTCGCGCTCATGGCGACGCCGATGCGCCCGACGAGGCCCGAGTAGCCTGCGGGCTGCCCTTCGGTCGGAACGTCGCGCACTTCGATCTGTATCGACGCTGACTTGCCGCTGACCGCCTGCGTCCGGGCTCGCTCGAACACGGACCTGCTCCGACGCAGCACGAGATCACCTAGAACGCGAAACGCTGGTATCTCAAGCAATCCGGACTCTTCCGGGATGACGTACTGCCGGGCCGTATACAGCTGCATGCGACGGCCGCCGATGTTCGTCTCGGCCATGACCAACGATGCCTCGCCTCCCATCATCGAAAAGGTGCCGAGCACCCGCCCCCCGGTGACGGGCGCCTTGACGACGGTGTGCGCATCCCGCGGCGCCGGAGTGATGATCTCGAGATTGTCCGTTAGGAGCGGATACGCCGACGTGATCCGCAGGGTCACGAGGACGGGCTCGCTAACGAAGGCCTGTTGGGTGCTCACATCGACCTGCATATCCAACTGTTGCGACTCGGGCGCCTCGACGATGCGGATGGAGACAGGGTCGGTGCTGAGGGTCCGACCTTCGACCTCGACCGACAGGGGCGGGATCCGGAAGGAACCCGGCTCGGGCGCCATCACCTCGATCACGTTGATGACCTGTCGAACCGTGACGAGGCGACCGTTGCTACGGAACTGCCGCAACGATTCCGTCTGCCCGTCGCCGATGAACTCGAGCCCTTCGACATCCGGCCACTGCACGCCGGAGGGCGCGCCCATGCCGGTGTAGACGACTTCCAGCCGAATCCGCTCGCCCTCATAGAAGGTGCGCTTGTCGAGGCGCAGCGAGACCTCTTCCCGTCCCTGCGCGTGCGCGCTCGACACGCAGAGCAGCATGGCCGCAATGAGCAGGATGAGTCGTTGCAGCATCACCAGTCCTTCTCCACGGGCTCGCGCCGGCCGGGTCCCTGTCGTTCGTTCTCGCGTGCGTTGCGCTGCTCCTCGCGGTCGAGCAGCTGCTGCACGAGATCCTGCATCTCGTCCGACGTCTGCTCGCCGGGCTCGGGCTGGGGCTGCTGCCCTTCGCCCTCCTGCTCGCCCTCGTTCTCCTGCGGCTGCTCCTGCTGCTCACTCTCGCCGTCACCGTCCTGCTGCTCCTGCTGCTGGAGGCGTTCGGCGGCTTCGCGCAGTCGTTCGGCGGCTTGCTGCTGCTGCTCCGCCGCACCCTGCATGTCGTTCTGCTCCAGGCGCTCCTCGGCACGCTGCTGGGCTTCGCGGGCCTCCTGCATCGCCTGCTGCGGCGTGCGCTCGGCCCCCTCCTGCTGCTGCGGCGATCCCTCGCCAAGCATGTCCTCCAGCTGCTGCTGCAACTGCTGCGTCTGTTCGGAGAGCTGTTGCTGTTGCTGTTGCTGCTGATCGGACTGCTGCTGCTGGTCCGCGTTCTGCTGTGACTCCTGCTCCTGCTGCTCGGCCGTCTGCTCCATCTGCTCAGCCAGCTCGCGCAGCTGCTCCTGCATCTGCTGCATCTGCTGCTTCTGCTGCAACGCCTCGCGCAGCTTCCTGCGCGTCAGCTCCAGATTGCGCCGGATCTCGGGGTCGTCCGGTCGATACTGGTACGCCCCGCGGAAGAAGCTCGCGGCGGTGCGCAGCGTCTCGATGGGTTCGTCGAACGCCTGATCGAGATCGCCCTGCAGCGCCTCCATGCCGGGCAGCGCGACATCATCGGCGAGCAGGCGGCCGAGGTTGTAGCGGGCCCGTGCGGCGAGATCCTCATCGACATCACCAGCCGCATCGACCATCCGGAACAGCCGCTCCGCCTTGGCCCGATCGCCGAGTTCGACGCTCGCGACGCCGGCGTTGAACGCGGCTTCGAGGACGTCGGGATCAAGCTCGCGCGCTTCGTCATACCGCTCCAGGGCCGCCTCGACCTCGCCGTCGAGGAAGCGGGCATTGCCCTCCTCCACGAGTGCGCGGGACGTCTCGCCCATCGCGCTGAACGCGAGGAGGGTGATGCCGAGCATCGTCGTCAGGATGTCACGCACTGCGGCGTTCACCGATACAGCTCTCCACGATCAACAACACGACGGCGATCAGCAGGATCCACTGATACCGCTCCTGGTACGTCGTCATCTCCGCCATCTCGGACGCATTCTGCTCGGACTGCTGCACGAGGCGGCGGTAGACCTCATCCAGCTCGATGGTGCCATCGGCCACATTGAAGTACACGCCGCCGGGGGTGGCACGGGCCATCTCCGACAGCGTCTGTGCATCCAGACGTGTCACGACTGGGTTTCCGTCGGCATCTCGAACGGTGCGGGAGCGGCCTCGATCGTCCCGGACGCGCAGCGTGGTGCCCTCCTCGCTGCCGATGCCGATGATGATGAGCCGAATGCCGAGCTCACCCGCCGCCTCCGCCGCTCTGACGGGGAAGCTGCCCTGATCCTCACCGTCGGTGATCAGAATGATGTCGCGATAGCGAGACTCGGCGTCGAGCTGCTCGTCATCGTTGAGGGTGAAGACCTCGTCGATCGCGGTGCGGATCGCATCGCCGATCATCGTGCCGCCTCGACTCACGTTGCGCGGCGACAGCTCGTCCGTGGCCATCTTGAAGAAGCCGTAATCGATCGTCAGTGGGCACCGAGCCACGGCGTGGCCGGCGAAGGCGACGAGCCCGACGCGGTCCCCTTCCAGCGTGCGCACGACGTCGTTCATCCACAGCTTGGCTCGTTCGAGTCGATTGGGCGCGAGATCGTCGGCAAGCATGGAGCGCGAGACGTCCACGACGAAGGCGACATCGCGGCCCTGGCGCTGAATCTCGACCGTCCGCTCGCCCCACTGCGGCCGGGCCATGGCGAAAACCGCGCAGCCGCAGGCAATCACGACGAGCACCGCGCGCACGACCGCGCGCACGGTGCTGGCCCGCCGATTCATCGCCGGGAGCAGCGACGCATCGATGAACCGCCGCAGCGCAGCGCGGCGGCCGGCGATCGCCAGGGCAAGCACGCCCGCGATGACTGGCAGTGCCCACAGACCGAGCAGCCATGTCGGGTCGGCGAATCGAATGCCTTCCTGCATCATGGCGCCCTCCGGAAGAAGGTTGCGCCAAGCAACACCTGGGCAAGCAGCGCAGCGGCGCCGAGGCCACCCCAAGGCTGCCATCGCTCGGCGTACGACGTGTGCTCGATGGAGCGGATCTCCGTTTTCTCAAGTTCGTCGATCTCGGCGTACACCTCGCGAAGCGATTCGGCGTCGGACGCGACGCGGAAGACGCCCCCCGTGCGCTCAGCGATGCTCTGGAGGACATCCGGCCGGAAGCCGTAGCGCCCACGCCGATCGCCGATGCCGATGGCGTAGATCTTGATGCCCAGCTGCTCGCAGAACGCGGCGGCCTGCTGCGCATTGATCTCGCCCATGTTCTCGTCGCCGTCGGTCAGCAGCACGATGATCTTGCTCTTGATCGTGAAGCCGTCCTCGATCTCCTCCGGCTCGTCCGATGCGTCTGCGTCGGCCATTGCCTCGTCGGACTCGTCCGCATCGGGAACGTCCACGAGCGTGCCCGTCTCGTCGTAGCGATCCTCGATGTGCTCCAGGCGGGCCGCGGCCAGGGCCAGCCCTTCACCGATGGCAGTACCAGCCACCCGGCGGTTGTATGGATCGGCGAGCTCGACGTTGTCGATCAGATCGACCAGCACCTCGTGATCGCGCACCGGCGGGCAGATCGTGTCCGCCCAACGCGCGAAGGACACCAGGCCGACGAGGTCGTAAGGTCTGCCCTCGAGTTCCTCGCCGTTGCCCTCGACGAACTCACGGAAGACGCGCTTGACTACGTCGATGCGCCGCACCGGCTGACCACCGAACGACATGGCATCGTTCATCGACCACGAACGATCGACGACCGCCATGATGGCGACGCCCTCAGCGCTGACGCGCGTCTCGCCGAAACCCTGCTGCGGCCGCGCGAGAGCCACGATCAGGAGTGACAGCGCGATGATGCGCAGTGCCGGCGGCACATGCCGCAGCCGCTGCCGCAGCGTCGGGCGCAAGCCGGCAAGTGGAATGGCCGACGAGAACCGCAGCGGGGCTCGCCTGCCACGGCGGAGCTCCGCCCAGCCCACCAGCGGGATCAGGAGGAAGAGCCACAGCGCTTCCGGCGTCGCAAGGCGATCGATCTGGAGGCTCGTGGAGAGGAATTCGGAGAGGGCGCTCATGCCGCCACCTCCGATCGGACGCGCTGGCCATCCTCGCGGAAGGCGACCTCGGCCGTCTCCACGCGGGTGCGCTCGATGAAGTCGCGCATCGTGTCCGCGGTGCGCCCAGCCTGTTCAGGCGTCACCGGCATGCGGGCAAACTTGACGAGATCGCAGTGCTCCAGGAAGCGTTCGAGGACTTCGAGATCCTGGGCGGTGAGCGCGACGTCCAGCCGGGCTTCCTGCAGGAACTCCTCGGTGGTGCGCTCGGGCGCGTGAAGCGTGAATCGATCCTCGATGTATCGGCGCAGAATGAGCGACGCTTCGAGGTAGTACTGCTTGATGCGTCCCCTACCGACAAGGTCCTTCGCCTGCAGCGCGTCGAGTGCTTCGAGCGCCACCTCGTGCGCACTGCGCCGGATGATGCGTTCCTGCTTCTCGCGGCGACGCACCTTCCACGTGATGGCAGCAACGATGGCGCCGATGAGCACGACGCCGCCCACCACCAGCAGCAACCACCACGGAAAGACCGCCGGCGGCTCAACAATCGACTTGAGCGCCGCGAGCTCCGTGTCATCGGGCGTCAGTTCGGGCGTGACCTCGATGGCGAGTGTCTGAAGGACGACCGGCGTGCCGTCCGTCTCGCCGAGACGAGGCGTGACGGTGATCTCCGGCAGCTGCACCGATCCGGTCGCCAGTGGCGCAAGCACGATGCGGGCCGAGGCGATCGCGGCGCCCGAGGCATCCGGCTCGGCGTCGGCCGGGCGAATGTCATCGGCGAGCCAGTCCACGGTCTCCGCCACGTCGATCCCGATCGCGGTCAGCGCACCGTCGGCGGAAGTCGCCTCGATGGTGAGCTCGACGTCGCCCACCGCCTGCACAGCCGCGGGTGCCGTGAGCAGATAACGCACACCCTCCTGCTCGTCGCTCAGCTCGACACGCTCTCCACCCATCGAGGACGGCCCGCGCGCGTCGCAGCCAAGCAGCGCGGCCATCACGAGGAACATGATGCACCAGCGGACGTGGCTCATCGGCGGCTCCCCCGCCTGTGGAAGAGTTCGACCAGCGCATGGATGTAGTCATCGTGGGTGGTGACATGCACCATGTCGATGCCCATGCGGCGCATCCGCTTGTTCAGCTCCTCGGTGCGTCGCTGCGCCTCGGACGCGTACATCCGCCGCAGTCGCCTGCTGGAGGTGTCCACCAGTCGGCGCTCGCCCGTCTCGGCATCCTCGAGTTCGATCAGCCCGGCGCGTGGCAGTTCGCGCTCGCGTGGATCGGCGATATGGATGCTGATGACGTCATGCCGCCGATTCAGCACATCGAGTGATGTCCAGAACGGCCTGGCGTCTTGCCCCTCTCCCCATGCGCCCGGAAACAGGAAGTCACTGACGAGGAAGACCACCGCCTTGCGGCGAAGCACCATTGACAGGTGACGCAGCGCCTCGGCGGGGAGCGTCCCCGTCCGCCGCGGCTCGAAGTCGAGCACTTCACGGATGCAGCGCAGCACGTGGTTGGTGCCCTTCTTGGGCGGGATGTACAGCTCCACATGATCGGTAAAAATCATTAGCCCGATCTTGTCGTTGCTGCGCACGGCGGCGAAGGCGAGTACGGCGCACAGCTCCGCCGCCGTCTCGTTCTTGATCCGCTCGATGGATCCGAAAGAGCCGGAGGCGCTGAGATCGACGACCAGCATGATCGTCAGTTCTCGCTCCTCGACGAATCGCTTGACGTACGGCGTGCCGCTGCGGGCGGTGACGTTCCAGTCGATGGTGCGCACATCATCGCCCGGCTCGTACTCGCGCACCTCGGCGAACTCCATGCCGCGACCCTTGAACGCGGAGGAGTACTGCCCGGCAAAGACTTCGTTGACTGCGCGGCCCGTCGTGATCTGCAACTGCCGGACCTTGCGCATCAGCTCTTCTGTGAGCATCAGCGGAACCTCCGGCGGCGTCAGGGAACGGGAACATGGTCGAGCACGCGCTTGACCAGGTCATCGGATGACAGACCCTCGGCCTCCGCCTCGTATGACGGGATGATGCGGTGTCGCAGCACCTCGAGACCGATCGACTTGATGTCCTGCGGTGTGACGTAGCCGCGCCCACGCAGGAAGGCGTGGGCCTTGCCGGCCAGCGTCAGCGCGATGGTCGCGCGGGGCGACGCGCCGAAGTCGAGCAGACCGGTCATCTCGATGCCATAGGCGTCGGGCGTGCGCGTCGCGTGGACGACGTCAACGATGTAGTCCTTGACCTTCTCGTCGATGTAGATCATGTCCACGGTCTGCCGCGCCTGCATAAGATCCTGGATGGAGACGACCGGCTCGATGTCAAGGTTGGGCTTGCTCGTCGCCATCCGGTCGAGCACGCGGCGCTCCTCCTCCTTGGTCGGGTAGCCGATCTTCAACTTCAACATGAAGCGATCGACCTGGGCCTCGGGGAGCGGGTACGTGCCTTCCTGCTCGATGGGGTTCTGCGTCGCCAGCACCAGAAAGGGCGCTTCCAGCGGATAGGTCGTGTCACCGATGGTGACCTGCTTCTCCTGCATCGCCTCCAGCAGTGCCGACTGGACCTTGGCCGGTGCGCGGTTGATCTCGTCGGCCAGCACGATGTTGGCGAAGATCGGCCCCTTGCGCGGCGTGAACTCGCCCTCGCGCGGGTTGTAGATCAGCGTGCCGATCAGGTCCGCCGGGAGCAGATCCGGCGTGAACTGGATGCGGCTGAAGTCGGCATGGATCGCCTTGGCCAGGGTGGACACCGTCAGCGTCTTGGCCAGACCAGGCACACCCTCCAGAAGAACATGCCCGTTGGTCAGCAGACCGACCAGCAGCCCCTCGACCATGGCCCGCTGGCCGACGACGACACGCTCGACGGCTTCGACCAGCCGATCGGTGCCCTGGCTTCGTTCCTCGACTGCCCGTGCGATCGCTTCCACTTCGGTCATCGTTGCTCCTGCTGCGCTTGTCGGAACCCCGTGTGGACCCCATCCAGTCATCCGGACGCGCGTGCACCGGTTCTCCGTCATCTACCGAAAGGACGTACGCCGGATTCCCCGGACGGCCAACTTGGACCTCAACCGGCCTGATTCCGCCTTTCCAACACGTCACGGGCGGTTTGGCGCACGAGTTCCGGCTCGGCATCGTCCGACGCGATCTCCTCGACGCGCGAGAATAGTTGCTTTCCCCCATCGTTGCCCGCCGCGATCACGGCGTTGCGGCGCATCATGTCCAGCTTCGCGCGCTTCATCGCCGATCGCCGAAAGGCCTCGCGCCGGTCCTCCTTGGTCCAGCCCAGGACCTCCAGGAGATCGAACGACGTCCGCCGTGGCTGGTACGCCTCATGCGCATGCCCGGTGTCGATGCCATCGGAGCGGGCGGAGTTGTGCGGACAGACCTCCTGGCAGATGTCGCAGCCGTAGACCCAGTCCCCCATCGCGGCGTGGAACTGTGCGTCGATGGGCGAGCGGTGTTCGATCGTGAGATAGCTGATGCAGCGCGTGGCATCCACGGCGTAGGGCGTGATGGCGTCGGTCGGACAGGCATCGATGCAGCGTGTGCAGGTGCCGCAGTGGTCCTCCATGGGCGACTGCTCCGCCGGCGGCGTCAACTCGAGACTCGTCGCAATGCCGCCCAGGAACAGGTACGACCCGAGGCGTGGGTGGATCAGCAGCGTGTGCTTGCCGACCCAGCCGAGACCGGCCCGCGCGGCGTGCTCGCGCTCCAGGACCGGAGCGGTATCAACGAAGCAGCGGAAGACGTGCCCCGGATGCACCTCGCGCAGCGCATCGGCGAGCGTCTGCAGGCGCTTCTTCATGACGCGGTGGTAGTCGTCGCCGCGGGCATAGCGCGCGATGCGCCCTACTCCCGGTGATGCGGTCTCGCGTGGATCATCGCGCGAGGCGTACTGATCGGCGACCAGGATGAGAGAGCGGATCTCACCTTGTTCCTGCACCAATCGCCGCGGGTCCGCGCGGACATCCGCGTGCTCGGCGAGCCACGTCATCTCGCCGTGCCTGCCGTCGCGCAGCCACGCACGCAGGGCGTCGTCGTGATCGGTCGGCGATGCAGGTGTCACACCGGCGAGTGCGAATCCCAGCTCGCGTGCTCGCTGAAGGATGGGCTGCGCCGCACCGTGTGTCACGTTGTGATGCTCGCGCTGACGGCGACGTTCGCCGCGGCGTCGCGGCGTAAAACGATCGCCACCGACGCGAGCATCACAACGTGACACACGGTGCGGCGCAGCCCATCCTTCAGCGAGCACGCGAGCTGGGATTCGCACTCGCCGGTGTGACACCTGCATCGCCGACCGATCACGACGACG
>JBCBTA010000104.1:0-8814 GCA_039818905.1 Planctomycetota bacterium | reverse complement strand
CGTGAGGCTCTGGAGAACGACTTCCAGATGTCATGAGGAGGTTAGGATACGGCTTCTTTCCAGCAAGGAGCCGCCCATGGATGTCAGGAAGAATCAGCGCGACTTTTCGCCTTCGGAGAAAGCGTCCTTTGTTGAGGCGCTGCTCAAACTCAAGCGAGATGGGAACCCCAGGACCGGGCGCAACTATGACACGTACGTGAAGTGGCACATGGATCACGCCATGACAGCGCACCGACAGCCTCAGTTCTTGCCCTGGCACCGTGTCTTTGTTCGGCTTCTTGAGATCGACCTGAACGATGTGTCGGGCGGCGCGTGCCCGCCCGTTCCGTATTGGGATTGGACGGCCGACCAATCACCGACGGACAGTCTGTGGGGGAGTGACTTTCTCGGTGGCAACGGTGACGCGAGCGACGACGGGAGAGTGAAAGACGGGCCATTTGCGCACGCGAGGGGAGACTGGACACTCGTTCACAGCTCGTCAGGCGTCGACTATCTGCAGCGGCGGTTCGGCGAGCTGACGGGTGATCTCCCCGGCGAACGGGAAGTCCGGCAGTGTCTTGGTGTGACGCCGTATGACGTCGCGCCGTGGGGCCGCACGAGCGATATCTACCGGAGCTTCCGGAATCGACTCGAGGGCTGGTGTTGTCGGTCGCAGCTTCACAACCGCGTGCACGTATGGGTGGGAGGGGCGATGGTGGAGATGACGTCACCGAACGATCCGGTGTTCTTCTTGCATCACTGCAATGTCGATCGTCTGTGGGCAGCGTGGCAGCAGATGCACCCCGGCGAAGCGTATCAAACTGGAGCCGCTGCCGGAGCGAACGAGGTGCTTGCTCCGTTCAAGAAAGACGACGGCAGCGATTATGTGGTGGCCGAGACTCTCGATTGGACGGGCATGGGTTTTGACTACGACGTGCTGCCGGTTCCTGAGGCAGATGCGATGCTCGCGGAGTCCGCGTCGCCAGATGAGACAAACTTCTTCTCGTGGTGAAGCCCGGATAGTCGTGCAGTGAGTGCGGAAGGTGAGATGGCATGTCGGAAAGTCGCTCAACGGTGTTCATCAGTTATGCCCGGGAGGACCGCCGGCACGCCGAGCGTCTGTACTCCGATTTGCGTGAGCACTCGATCGATGCGTGGCTTGACGCTAGGAGTTTGAAACCGGGTCAGGATTGGAAGCGCGAGATTCGCCGAGCGATCAAGTCCGCTGGTTTCGTGATCCTCTTGTTGTCAGAGCATTCGGTGACGAAGCGCGGGTATGTGCAGGCAGAGGTCAAAGAGGCAATCGAGGAATCGCGAAACATTCCAACGGGTGAGGTGTTCATTGTTCCGGCGCGTCTCTCTGATGTTCGACCGGCGGACGATGAGTTGCACGACCTGAACTGGGTGGATCTTTTTCCAAGCTACGCGAAAGGCTTCGAGCGTGTGCTGGCCGTCATGGAGCACATACGTACATCACCACTGGAGTACGGGCGGTCCACCAAACGAGCGCCGGTGGAGTACACGTATTACCGCACGTTCGAGGAGTACCTCGAGGACTTCCTGGACAAGATGCCCAGGTCCTCATCGGTCGCTGATCGTGACTACGCGGTCTGGGTCACGTGCAAGACATCGGCGAGCGGGGTCGATGTGCCGGACGCGGTTCGCGAGGCGCATCCGGACGCGTTGAGGCTCGTGCTGCAGCATCAATTCGACAAAGTTGAAGCCAGGAACGGTGTGTTTTCGGTGGTTCTGTGGTTCTCCGGCGAGCCAACCCGTGTCGCTATCCCACTCTCGGCGGTTCTCGAGGTGGCCGTCCCGGCGGCTGGAGTGCGACTCATTCGCTTGTAGAGTGCCCCAGGCGGTAGCTATTTTTGACTTGCTTGTAGAGGCGGCACGCGTTCAAGCTCCAGAAAGAGAGCAAAAGTTGGCGATCTAGGGGCGAGAAGCCGATTTTCTTGACTGATCCCCGAACTTGGCCGACAAATAGTGGTACAAGGGTGTACCTCGACATGAACCGGATCACCTCCATTCTGCTTCTCGTAGCTGTTGTGACACAGTCCCTCTTTGGTGGACTAGGGCTACAGATTTGTCTTGGTGGCGGTCATACGCATCAAACGGCGTGTATCGATTCGTGCGAGCAGGCCTGTGGACACAGCCCTGGGCTCCCGACATTCGGTACGTCCGATGATGAAGCACACAATGAGTGTGGGTGCCTTGATTTGGAGCTCGCTGTTGAGGCGATGGACGAGGCTCGCCCGTCGCACAACGCTGTCGAGTTTTTTGGTGGCCTGCAACTTGTCGCCATCCCTGTGTCGCTTTGTGTATTGGCAGAGTTGCCGCCTAAGCCGCAGCAGTCTTGCGTGTGCCACCCTCCACCTGATGTCGGACGGTCGCAACAACTGGCGGCCATCGCGTCAACCCGTCTGATTATCTGAATCCTGTCTGACTTGGACACCTAGTCCCGGTGCCTTTGGCTGCCGGTGGATTGTCGTGTTTTCAGACAGGAGTTGCTTAAATGGACATTCGGATGTGCCTGCCAGTGTGGCGGGTATTGTGGTCGGGTATCGCCCCTGCTGCAGCGGTCGCGCTGCTTGCAGGTTGTCAGATCTACGAACCCTCGCCGCTCAACTTCGACGCACATCGAGCGGGGCTTTCCGGCCGAGTCGATGCAGTTGAGCCCATCAGCGCCTTCGTCGAGCGGCTTGAAGGGATGGGCACTGATGTGCCTGCTGGCTTTAGCATGACCGATGGTGTCTCGGTCGGTGAAGCTGAGGTACTAGCGCTGTTCTACAACGCTGATTTGCGCGCAGCGCGTCTCAGAGCCGGAGTGGCACTCGCCGATTACGAAACTGCTGGATTATGGGAAGATCCGGAACTTGGGTTTGATGGAGCAGAAATCCTCGCGCCGTCTGGCAGCCCGTTCGAGTTTGGACTAACGCTCAGTCTCACAATCCCGATCTCCGGAAGACTGGGCGTTGAGAAAGACCGGGCTGGGGAGATGTACGAGGCTGAACTACGACGCATCGTCGATGCTGAGTGGACGAAGCGCGCGCAGGTTCGGTCGGCGTGGGCGGCATGGACAGTGAGCCTAAACCGCCTGAGCCTGCTCCAGGACACCGTGGAGCAAACCGAGCGCATAGTCGCGATCGCGGATCGCCTAGAACGCGCTGGCGAGTTGACGCGCGTTGAAGTGCGGCTTCTGCGCGCGGCGTTGGTGCAGACGAGATCGGATGTCGCGCAAGCCCAACGGGATGAGGTCCGGACAAGAGTTGCGCTCTTAGGACTGATGGGGCTGGTTCCAGACGCTGAGGTTCGACTTTTGCCTTCCTTGGCGCTCCGAGAGACTCCGACCGCCGGAGATCCGATAACGCGTCTCATTGAAGCTAACACGATGCTTGCGGTCCGGAGGGCTGAATACCAAGTTGCCGAGGAGACGCTCAGACTGGAAGTCCGTAAGCAATACCCGGACATCACCATCGGCTCTGGATACGGAAGCGAGGACAACGACGACCGACTGCTGCTTGGAATCTCCTTACCGATACCGAGTCTCAATGCCAATCGAGCCGGCATTGCCGACGCTCGCGCCCACCGGGAGGTTGCCAGGGCCGCAGCAGAGACAGCGTTCGAGCAACTCGCGAGAGAACTCGCAAACGCACAGGCGGAGCTCGCTTCGGTTCAGTCCCAGCTCGCATTCTATCAGAATGAACTAGTCCCGATGCTCGACGAGCAGACATCTGAGGTTGACCAGCTCGCGGAACTGGGCGAGGTCGACACGTTCGTGCTGCTGGAAACGGTGACGCAGACATACGCCACGAAGAGTCGGCTGCTTGATCTCCGGGCAGCAGAGATCGCGGCGGCGACAGAGATCAAGCGGCTGCTCGGGCCAGGAGAGGCTGCGTCCCCCGCGCCTGTCGCATCAAGTCCTGAGGGAGACTCTGCTGCAGACAACACAACAACCGGCCCGGCTACAGGCCACACGCCCGCCCAGGAGGCTTCACGATGAACAACGTACACCGTGCGATGATAATTGTCCTCACGGCGTTGGCGGCACTGACACTAACCGCGTGCGATCGAGGTTCGAACGACGCCGGCGACTCACACGCCGAAGGCGATGGCCACGATCACGCTGAAGAACAGGCGTCGAGCAACCCGAACGTCGTTGCGATCCCCGCTGCAGTGCGCTCAAATCTTGGCATCAGCTTCATCGAGGTCGAGCGTCGCCGGATCGAACAGACGCTGCGTGTTCCTGGGCGTTTCGAGTATCTGCCGACCGCGCGCCGGGAGTACCGCACGGCGGTCCCGGGGCGCGTGGAGTTGTTGGTCGAGCAGTTCGATCGGGTGGAAGCTGGGCAACCCTTGTACCGACTCGACTCGCCAGCTTGGCGTGAGACACAGCAGCAGCTCGCCGATGCGACCGCGCAGACAGAGCGATTGGAAGCGAGGCTCGACACGTTCGAGCCGCTGTTTGCGGCTCACCAGCAACACGAGGAGAGCCTGCACGAGAATGTGACCGTTTGGAACGAGCGCGTCGAGCAGTTGCAATCGCTGCGCGAAGCAGGCGGCGGCCGAGTTGATGAACTCGCCCAGGCTCGGGCGTCGCTGGCAAGTACCCGAGCGGACCTCGCGGATGTGATGGAGAAAAAGACCGGGCTGACCGCAGACCGCCAGCAGACACATGCCGACCTCCGTGCGGCTCGGGCGCGGCTGGACTACTTGCTTGACGGCGCATCCGCGATCGTCTCCCTCTCGCGCAGCCAGCTTGCCGAGACGGTTGAAACAGCACACGGGCCGGAGCCTGGATGGGCCACGATCACCATGATCGATGTCACGGCGTCAGAGGCCGGTATCGTCGAGATGCTCGGGCTGACCAACGGCTCGTGGGCCGACGAGAAAGCCCCGGTGCTCACCGTCGTGCAACCCGACCGCTTGCGCTTCCGGGCCTCTGGCCTCCAGAGCGACCTTGGGGTGCTGCGCGACGGATTGATGGCGCGCATAGTTCCCCCCACGCCGACAGTCACTGGACGGGCGGTCCCGCTCACTGATTCCATGGCCGGAACACTCTCACTTGGACTGGCCGGCGATCTGAACGATCGGACGTTGGAAGTCTTTGTCGTGCCGGACGAACTCGGGTCGTGGGCGCGCCCAGGTGTATCCGCGCAGCTTGAGATCGTCACCGACGCCACAGCTTCTCCGGAACTCGCGATCCCCCTAGCGGCTGTCCAACGCGATGGTCTGACGCCTGTCATCTTCCGACGCAACCCCCAGAATCCGAACGAAGCCATCCGCATGGAGGCCGACATCGGCAAGGAAGACGGTCGCTGGGTCGCGCTGCTCAGCGGCGTGCGCGACGGTGACGAGGTTGTGCTCGATGGCGCGTTCCAACTCATGCTGGCCACCAGCGGTTCGATTCAGAAGGGCGGGCACTTCCACTCCGACGGCACCTTCCACGATGGGGAGCACTGACCCATGCTCAAAGCAGTCATCCGCTTCTCACTTCAGTATTCGAGTCTCGTACTCATCGCGGCGTTGATGGTCGTCGGCTATGCCGGCTACCGCCTACCCAGGATGAGCGTCGATGTTTTCCCAGAGCTCAATGCACCCACAGTGACCATCATGGCCGAATCCGGCGGGCTCGCCGCCGATGAGGTCGAGCAGTATGTCACTTTCCCGATCGAGACCGCCGTCAACGGTATGACGGGCGTGCGCCGTGTACGAAGCGCCAGCGCGATCGGCCTAGGTATCGTCTGGGTGGACCTCGACTGGGGAACAAACCTCTACGACGCACGGCAGCTCGTCGCGGAGCGTCTTGTCACCGCTCGAGAGAATCTTCCGGACGAAGTCGAGCCCTTCATCACGCCGATCACATCGATCGCGGGCGAGATCATGCTCATCGCCTTGTCCTCGCCCAGCGGCGAAGTGGACCCGATGACATTGCGGTCTTACGCCGAGTTTGAGATGCGCAACAAGATTCTCGCGGTGCCGGGCGTCGCCCAGGTTGTCGCGATCGGTGGTGAACTGCCTGAATACCAGGTCAATGTTGATCAGGAACGGCTCCGCCTCTACGACCTGACCATCACCGATGTTGTCCAGGCGGCTGGCGGGGCGCACAGCACCGCCAGCGGCGGCTACCTGGTCAACGTCGATAGCTTTGAGATCCCGATCCGCCAGCAGAGCCGTGTGACACGGCCCGAAGACATCTCCAATACCGTCATCAAGTACCACGAGGGTGTGGCGGTGACCATCGGGCAGGTCGCCGATGTTCGGCTGGGACCGGCGCTCAAACGCGGCACGGCTTCCGAGGGCGGCGAGCCCGCTGTCATCCTCTCGATCCAGAAGTCTCCGGGCACGAACACGCTCGCGCTCACCAACCAACTCGATGAGTTGTTCGATCAGATCGAGCCCACGCTGCCAGCCGGTGTGGAACTCAACCGCGACGTGATGCGACAGGCCCACTTCATCGATCGCGCGGTTCATAACGTGACCAAGGTGCTCGGCGAGGCCGTCATCATCGTCCTGGTCGTGCTCGTGCTGTTCCTGATGAACCTCCGGACAACGCTCATCACGCTCACGGCCATCCCGATTTCGCTCGCGGTGGGCCTGCTGATGATGGACGCGATGAGCCTCGGGCTCAACGTCATGACCCTCGGCGGGTTGACGGTGGCGATCGGCGTGCTCGTCGATGACGCCATCATCGATGTCGAGAACGTGTTCCGGCGACTGAAACAGAACCGGGGATTGCCCGAGGCTGAGCAGCGCCCATTCGTTGAGGTCATCTTCGACGCGAGCAACGAGATTCGGCCCGCGATGGTGTTCGCAACGGTCATCATCGTGATGGTCTTTGTCCCGCTGCTGTTCCTGCAAGGGCTCGAAGGACGGTTCTTCCAACCGCTTGCGCTGACGTACATGATTTCGATCATGGCGTCGCTCCTGGTCGCACTGACCGTCGTGCCCGCGATGTGCCGGTTCCTACTCAAGGGTCGGCTGGGCGGGAAGCACGAGGACCGCGACGGGTTCCTCGTGCGCCTACTGAAACGTGGTTATGAGCCGACGCTTCGCGCTGCCATCCGATTGCGGGCCTGGGTGCTCGGAGCGGCGGGGCTGGTGACCGCCGCATCGCTGCTCCTTGCAGGGACGTTCGGAACCTCGTTCCTGCCCTCGTTCAACGAGGGCACGTTCACGGTCTTTCTGCTGGCTCCGCCCGGGACTTCGATTGTCGAGAGTGACCGGCTCGCGACCGAAGTCGAGAGGCAACTTGTCGAGATCGAAGGTGTGCGAACCGTCTCCCGCCGCACCGGTCGGGCCGAGCGCGACGAGCACGCCGAACCGGTCAGCAACTCGGAGATCGAAGTCACGGTCGAGGCTGGGCGCGACCGGAATGACGTTCGAGAAGCCATCGACCGCGTGCTTGCGTCGATTCCCGGCATCACGACCATGGTCGGGCAGCCCATCGAGCATCGCCTGAGCCATGTGCTGTCCGGAACGCCCGCCGCCATCGCTATCAATGTCTTCGGCGAAGACCTATCCGAGCTGCGCCGCGTCGCCAAGGAGATCGAGGGCGAGCTTCAAAGTGTCTCAGGTGCGCGTGATGTCAATGCAAACCGGGAGGTCATGATCACATCGCTCCCGATCCGCTATCGGCACGCCGAACTTGCGGCTGTCGGGCTCAGCCCCGCCGACGCCGCGGAGCAAGTCAGAGAGGCGCTCTACGGCGAGGTTGTGGACACCGTGAACCAAGGGGTGCGTCAGTATGACCTCGTGGTCCGATTGGCACCTGAAGAGCGTGAGTCCATCCGTCAGGTCCGCGACCTCCTTCTGCGCGGACGGGGTGGCGCAATCGTGCGGTTGAGCGATGTCGCTGACATCGGGCCGGAGCGGTCGAGCAACCTCATTACGCGCGAGAATGCGCAGCGCAAGGCCGTCGTCTCGCTCAACGTTGCCGAGGGTTCGAACCTGGGCGACCTTGTCGCTCAGGTGCAGAGGCGTGTGGACCCGATCGCCCAACGTGCGGGGATGACCGTCTCGTACGGCGGCCAGTTCGAGGCGCAGCAATCCGCATCCCGAACGATCCTCGTCGCCGGTGTGGCGGTCGCGCTCATCATGCTGATGCTGCTCCAGATCTCGACCGGTTCGGTTCGCGCCGCGGTCTTGGTCATGCTCAACATGCCGCTCGCCCTTATTGGAGGTATCGCGGCCATCTATCTCACCGAGGGAGGCGGGGCAATCAGCAACACCCTCGGACTGATCGGTGTAGGCGACTACATCCCTCCGGTTATCTCCATCGCGAGCATGGTGGGCTTCATCACCCTCTTCGGCATCGCCGTGCGTAACGGCATCCTCCTGATCAATCACTACAACCATCTGATGGAGGCTGAGGGCGTGCCGCTCGGTGAAGCAATCGTGCAAGGCTCGATGGAGCGGCTCGTGCCGATCCTGATGACCGCGATCTCAGCTGCGCTCGGGCTCGCCCCGCTTGCTCTTGCTGCGGGAGAACCGGGGAGCGAACTTCTCGCCCCGCTCGCGATCGTCACCCTCGGCGGGCTGTTGACCTCGACATTCCTGAACCTCATCGTTGTCCCCGCGGGGTACTCCCTCGTCTTTGGCCACAAGCCAGAGCGTTGTCCCGTGGATCGCCCATTTGTACTTGTCCGGATTGGCGGCGTGTTTCGCCGATCGAAACCCAACTAATAAAGGAGTCTTGAACATGAACGATCTCACCAAGTACATGGCAGTGTCCGCTCTCGCCGCGGGCCTCGCGGCCACTCTTCCGGGTTGCAGCGAGTCGTCATCGCCCAATGCGTCATCCCATTCTGCCGACGACGGGCATGACCACGCCGG
>JBCBTA010000103.1:0-8835 GCA_039818905.1 Planctomycetota bacterium | reverse complement strand
CTCGTGGAGATCCATGGCGGAGGCCATACGTGGCCTGGCCAGCCGCCACTTGTTGACCTGCTTGGCCCCTCGACGAGGATGACCTCGGAGCCTCCTCGTCCGTCCGGCCACGTCAACGTCATCACGTGCATGCCATCGTCTGCCACGTCGGGCAGGGCCGTCCGCCGCGGCTCCTGCCTACATCCATTGGCCGCGATCCAGGCAGTGACCGCGTGCTCGACGGACCGGAAGACGGGTCGGTTGCGGGCTGCCGCGGCCTCCTTGCCAACCCCGCCGTTGAAGGGTGCGAACGCGTCGTCGGTACCGTGAAAGTGCATGACTGCCACGGGGTGCGTCGGGGCGCAGGTATCCGTTGCCATGGGGCCGGCAACGGGCGCGATGGCGGCGATCCGATCCGACAACTCCGATGCCACCAGGTAGGTCATGATGGCACCATTGGAGATGCCCGTCGCGTAGACGCGGCGCGCATCAACATTGGCGACCCGTGGGACGTCATCAAGGATCGTGCGAACGAACGCGATGTCATCGATACCGTTTCTCTGCGCATAGCCGCAGCAGTCGCCGCCGTTGAAAGTGAGCGAGCCATCTCGACCTGATCCGTACGGATACACCACGATGAACCCCGCCTCGTCAGCCTTCTCGTTCAGTCCGCTCAGGCGGATCATGCTGTGCGGGCTGCCGCCGCCGCCATGGAATGCGAGAACGAGCGGCGTTGGCTGTGTCGCGTCGTAGCCGCGCGGCAGGTACAGGAGGTATCGACGCTCGTGTCCATCCACGTTCAACGTGCGCGGCGTGGTCGCCGAGGCATCGTGCGGACGTGCGTGTGGCGCTCGTGATCCGGTGAAATGTGTTTGGAACTCCTCTGCGGAGACGCGGCCATCCCCGTCGGCATCGGCGCCGTCAAGGCGGGCCGCCATGCGCGGAAATCGATCGATTTCCTCGGGGGAGAGAAAGCCGTCCTGGTTTCGGTCGAGCCGTCCGAAACCCTCATCGAGTCGTGAGCCGGATTGGCCGAGCAGAGCCGCGCCACATGTGAGCAAGACTGGCAGCGTAAGGTGCGTGTGCATGACGTGTTCCCCGAGAGTGGTTATCCCGGGTGCAACGTCGTCCAACTGACGCTATTGCCCCTCGGTCGGCAGCCGAGGGCTTGGTCCGAGAGCATCGCAGCGATGCTGCATGAGAAGAAGCAGCGGCCGATATGCTCGGCCACTGCTCGCGTGCTTGGATGATGTGTGCTGGAACGCTATGGGTTGCGGGTGATGCCGTAGATCATGTCGGCATCAATCACGCTGCGATCCAGGTCGGCAATGCTCGAGTCGTATCCGGCGGGCGGGACTTCCTGTCCATCCAGACGGCCAGCCGTCTTCTTCTGGAACACCGCATACGGCGGGCTTCGGAATTGCAGCCCGGTCGGGGCATTTGTCGTGATCGGTGGATACGGCCAGTCACCGAGAGCTTGCGCATGCGCCCAGTGCGCCGACGCATGCCAGCCGAGCTCGTCGAATGACGTGCGATCTGATCGGATGAACCACGCGCTTCGGTGTTCTTCGACATCCACGATGCGCATCGAGTCCGGGAGGATGCCGGTGATGCCTGCGACAATGATGCGCCCGCTGGCGATCGCCAAGCGAACGCCGCGGGATGCGTCGAATCCCGACGGGATTCCCCGCACCATCTGGAATGGAGCCTGACTGAGGAAGATGACACTATTGCCTTCGCCGGAGGAGAAGTAGGCACGGACCAGTGCAAGTTCGTCGTTCGAACCCTGCGACCCGAGCGGGAGAGCGATGACCGGGCTGCCTTCAAAAACGACGGCGTCCGGCGGGCCGACTGTCTTGGTGAAGGAAAGGCTGCGAGGGAAGCTCCAGGACCGACCGTCGTCGGACGAAATGCTTGCGAAGACAGTGCTGCCGTCCCCCCAGGCGACGATCAGTCGATCATCGATGGAGAGAAGGGCTGGACGGGTCCGGTCGGGACTGACCGTCGTGGTCACAGGATGCACCGGGCTACCATCCACTTTCACGTGGAGCGAGCCATCATGCTCGAGCCATGCGACCGTCAGCTTCTCCTTGTGCAGAGCCGTCGATACACCGAGGACGCGACGCGTCGGATCCTCGAAGACGGTCTCAGTGGTGGAGCCAAGTGCGCTGATGCGCAGGCCGCTGCGCCGGTAGATCGCCTGCCGATCCGTGTAGACCAGGTGCACGAAGTTCGCGCGCAGGCGCGGGACATCGGCGCCTTCAAGGCGTTCATTGTTGCATCCTGACATCGTGAGGCCGGCAGCCATGATCGCGGCGACACCGAGCACTCTCAGTCCGCCTTTCAACGTGAGCATCATTGGGTCTCCACACGAGAGAAGGTTGTGCGCGCAGTAAGGATGCGCGACGCTCGCGTGAGCCTATGGAGGCTCATCGACAGCGCCAAACGTTCGCATGTCTCGTTCTGGCATCAGTGCACCCCACGCCCAGGGGGGGTGACTGTGGTGTTGCTGCAACCCGTTGCAGTCAACCACCATCGCGCATGTCCCGCCGCGTTCCGGCGCATCAGGACATTGCTTCACCGTCCGCGTGGCGTCTCGGTGTCTTGATGAGGGAGCGGCTCAGCGGAGTCCTGGTCAAGGTGCTCGCGCAGATCATCGCGCGACGTGGCGCTCCAGAGCGGAAGCCCGATTCGATAGGCTGCCTGCCCGATGAGGATCGAGGCGACCGGCGCGGTACCAAAGAGGAATGCGATGACCAGCGCGGCCTCAACGGTGGTGATTGCATCTTGGAAATGAATGGCAGCAGCGAAGATGACACAGGCCACCCCGAGGCTGCCCGCCTTGGTGGCGGACTGCATGCGGGTGTAGAGATCGGGCATGCGCACGATGCCAATCGCGGCGATCGCCCCGAAGAGTGCGCCCACGATGGTGAGCACGCCGACGGCAATCTCTGAAGCGGTCACGGTGCACCCCTTCGTTGAAGGTAGATGGCGAATGCAGCTGTGCCGAGGAAGAGGATGAGTGCCGCGACGAGGGCGACGGCAAGCAATGACTTGACGTCGGTCGCGATGGCGACGAGGCAGATCAGCCCGATGACGAGAAAGCCCAGCAGGTCCAATGCGACGACGCGATCGGGAAGGCTGGGGCCAACCATCAGTCGATACAGCGACGCACCAACACCGAACGCAAAGAGTGCGGCAGCGACGAAGAGCGGATACGAGGACTCGATGTCGATGCCCGGCATGCTTACCTCAGGTTCAGAATGCGACGCTCGTAGCCTTCCGTGATGGAACGGATGGCTTCGTCTGGATCATCGACGTGCATGAAATGGACGTACAGCGATCGGCGATCTTCGGAAAGATCGATCGAAAGTGTGCCTGGTGTCAGTGTGACCAGGACCGACAGCAGTGTGACCTCGCCATCACTGATGTCGTCTTGCAGTGGCACGGCAAGGACCGCCGGCTCGAGCGAACGCAGCGACGAAATCGTGTACCACGCGACACGCAGGTTGGCGACAAGAATCTCGTATGCGATGAACAGGAACAGGGATGCGCCGGCCGTCGTGCGACGAACGTAGCTCGAGCGTGTTCCTGAGACGACCACGAGGACCAGATACCCGGCAACGAATCCCACACCGATGTTCAGCAGTGACAGCGAGCCGAGCATGATGGCCCACAGCAGCGCCAGCAGGAGGTTGGCGGCAAGCATCATGGCTGGCCTCCTTCCTGCGCATCAAGGACCGCGTCGATGTACGCCTGCCCATTGAGCAGCTGGGCGGCGGTCTCGGATGCGAAGTCGAAGACCGGGGCCGCACCAAGGCCGATGATCGTGGTGAGGAGGGCGAGGCATGCAATCGGGAGCAGCAGGCCCCGGGTGCGGGCTCGAGAGAGTGGGTGCTCGCCCAGCGGCGAGGCCTCTCCCCAGAAACCCTGCGTCCAGATCTTCATCATCGAGAAGAGCGTGAGCAGGCTGACGACGAGCGAGACAGCCACGATGACGTAGGCACCCGCTTCCAGCCCACCGCGCACCAGGGCCAGCTTGGCCCAGAACCCGGAGAGGACGGGGATGCCCGCCAGCGAGAGTGCGGAGATCAGAAACAGCGCCGCCACGGTTGGTCGTGTCTTGACCACCCCGTCCACCGCAGCGAGCTCAGATGTGCCGTACTCATGGACGATGACCCCTGTGACCAGGAACAGATTGGTCTTCACAATGATGTGGTGCAGGATGTAGAAGATGGTGCCCGTCAGCGCCAGGACTGCGACGTCCTGCGGCACCCCTCGTGCGATGGCGCTCATCATGATCCCGAGGCCCATGAGCATGTAGCCGATCTGGCTCACGATGTGGAAGGCCAGGATTCGTCGCATGTCCGTCTGCGCGATCGCGCCGATGACGCCGGTGACCATGGTGAGTCCGGCGAAGACGAGCACGACGTCACCGAGCAGGGCCCACTCCTGATCGAACAGGAGCGTGCATGAGCGCACGATGGCGTACACACCAACCTTGGTGAGCAGGCCCGCGAAGAGGGCTGAGACGACGGGTGGCGGCGTGTGATATGACGCGGGCAGCCAGAAGAAGAAGGGGAAGACGCCGCCCTTGATGGCAAAGCCGATCAGCAACGGGGCGGCCAGCATGGTTGCCATCTTGGGGTCGAGCGCATCCAGCCGCACGGCCAGATCAGCCATGTTGAGCGTGCCGGTGGTGCCGTAGATCAGGCCGATGGATGTCAGGAAGAGGATCGACGAGATCAGGTTGAGCGTGACGTACTTGATCGCGCCCTCGAGCTGAGGTCGCTCGCCGCCGAGTGTCAGCAGCACGAACGAGGAGAGCAGCAGCAGCTCGAACCAGACATACAGGTTGAAGAGATCACCGGTCAGGAATGCGCCGCACACCGCGCCAAGCATGGCGAGTGTAAGGGGAAAATGTCCCATTCTGGCCCGCTCATCGTCCGTCGAGAAGCAGGACGTCACCACCGCGGCGAGCCCGACGATGGCTGTCAGCAGCGTCATCAGGCACGCCAGCAGATCTGCAACCAGTGTGATTCCGATCGGGGCGTTCCAGCCGCCAACATCGAGGCGCAGGATGCCGCTGGAGCGCACATCGAGCAGGAGGAGGATGCTCACTGCGACATGTGCGAGCATCGCCGTCACACTGATCGCGCGGTGCAGCTTGATGCGACCCCAGCACAGGATGCAGAGGGCCGATGCGGCCAGCGGAATCAGAATGGGAAGTGCGATGAGCATGGTCAGCGGTCGGTCGAGGTGAGCTCTTCGAGATCGTCCGTGCGGACGTCCTTGTAGGTTCGTTTGATGAGCACGATGGTGTACGACACGATGCCGAAGCTGATGACGATGGCGGTGAGAATCAGCGCACCGGGGAGGGGGTCGCTGAACTCGCCGGCAAGTGCGGTTTCGCCGCGGGGGATCAGCGGTGGGCGTCCGGCGACGGGCCGCGCGACGATGAAGATCAGAAGATTCGCACCGTGACCCATCAGCATCAGCCCGATCACGAGCTTGATGAAGCTGCGGCGCATCAACATGAATGCACCGGTCGCGAAGAGCACGCCGACGCTAACGGTGAGCAGCATCGCCATCGCGGGCGTCCTCCAGTGCGAAGATCATCAGCAGTGTGATGCCAAGGACGACCATGTAGACACCGATGTCGAAGAGCAGCGGTGTTCCGAGCTTGACCGACGCGGTCGTGGCTGGGATGGAAAGCGTGAACCACAGACCCTTCATGAAGGGCTCGCCGGCGAAGATGCCTGGGAGGCCACTGCCGAGTCCGACCAGCAGGCCGGCTCCGATGAGCGAACGGGGATCAACACGGAGCAGGCGCCGGGCCTCGGCCACACCAAACGCGAGCCCGTGCACAGCGAACCCCGACGCCGCCAGCAGCCCGCCGACGAAGCCGCCGCCAGGTTCATTGTGACCACGGATCAGTGCGACCAGCGAGAGGAGCAGCATCACGGGCATGACGACCCTCGCTGCAGTCTGCAGGACAACAGCATTCATGGGCTCGTCCTCTCATTCGACCTGACCGGCGGGCGCAGCAGCGTGTACACACCGATGGCGGCGATACCGACGACGAAGATCTCACCCATCGTGTCCAGTGCACGGAAGTCCACGAGGATCACGTTGATGACGTTTCTGCCATAGCCGCCCGGAACGGAAAGCGCTGCGTGCTCGGTCGAAGCAGGATCTGCGACGAGCTGCGCTGACGCAATGAGCGCCAGCGCGCCCATGACAAGGCCGAATCCGAGCGCGACCACGGCGTCCATCGCCCGGCGTGGACCACTTGTCAGCCGGCTCAGTCTGGGCAGGTGGTAAATCACAAGCACGAAGATGACCACGATCAGCGTCTCGACGGCGAACTGCGTCATGGCGACGTCGGGCACGCCGTAGAGCACGAAGATCAGGGCCATCACGAAGCCCACACCACCGAGGACCGCAACAGCTGCGAGTGCGTGCGACAGGAAGACAACGGCGACGGCGCAGCAGACGATCGCGGTAGCCACGACCACATCCATGAGCGAGACGGACTGCCCCGTCAGTTCCAGCGCGTTGGCCCGGACCAGGGCGGGCGTGACGAGCACGACCATCGCAACGAGCGTTGCTCGGACATAGACGTGCAGATAGCCGCTCTGGATGAAACGCGTGGCAAGCGTGGAGGTAGTCCCGAGCGCCGAGATCGCAGCGTCGTACGCACGGTCTGCTGTGAGCCCCGTCGCCCATGATGGAAGCCGGAGGATGCGGGCGTAGATCGCTCGGCCGAAGTAGAGCGCCGTGCCGAGTGTGAGCACGAGCGCACTGAGGGCCGTTGCACTCGATGGTGGCCACAGCAGCTCACCCGCCTGCAGCTTCACTTCATTCGGATACGGCGCGCCTGTGATCGAACTGACAGCCGACAGCACGAGCGGCTGAATCGTCACCGTCGGCACCAGTGCGGTCATGACGCCGAGGATGGCCAGCAGCAGGGGGCCACTCCACTGGCGCCAGCTGACGCGAGGCAAGTCGCCGCTATCGGCAAGGCGCGGACCGAAGAGTGGGCCAATGCCGACAATGATCGCGGCCATCACGGTGAAGATGGCACCGACAACCGTTGTGATCGTCGCGGCAGTGGCAAACTCGGGATGGGCGAGACCGGCCTTGAGCGCCAGCTCCTTCCCGACGAATCCGGCGAAGGGGAACATGCCCGCGAACGAGAGCGCGCCGAGCAGTGATGCCGTCGCGACGATCGGCATGACGCGAAACAGACCGTGCAGTCGCGCCGGGTTCTTCTCTCCTGTGACCTGTGTGATCGTGCCCGCGACCAGAAACAGACATGCCTTGAACAGCGCGTGCGCGAGCAGGTAGGCCGCGGCTGCCTTCGCCGCACCGAGACCGATCAGCATCACGAGCACGCCGAGCGAACTGACTGTCGAATACGCCAGGACACTCTTGAGCGTCGATTGGCGGGTTGCGACGAAGGCCGCGTACACCATGGTGAACCCGCCGAAGATGATCAGCGCATCATCCCAGAGCGCGGTTCCGCCCATTGACGGGTGCAGCCGCGCAATGAGGTACACACCCGCCTTGACCATCGTGGACGAATGCAGCAGGGCACTGACCGGCGACGGAGCTTCCATCGCGTTCGGCAGCCAGAAATGCAACGGGAAGATGGCGCTCTTCGAGAAGCAGCCGATGAGGATCAGAATGGCGATGGGGACGTACAGCCCGTGGCCGGGAAGCCCGGCGTCAGCGAGCTCACTCAACTCGAACGTTCCCGCTGCGAGCCCGAGCATCACCACGCCGGCGAGCAGTGCGAGACCCCCAAGGCCCGTGACCAGCAAAGCCTGGACCGCAGCGCGGCGGGCACTTGGACGTTCATGTCCGAATCCGATGAGCAGGAATGACGTGACACTGGTCAGTTCCCAGAAGATGAACATCAGAATCAGGTTGTCGGCGACGACCAGACCAAGCATCGAGGCCATGAAGCCGATCAGGATCGCGAAGAAGGAGCCGATGCGGGGATTCCCAGCGAGGTAGGAGCTGGCGTACAGCAGGACGATCCCGCCGACGAAACAGATGAGCAGCGCAAAGATGAGGGCCAGGCCGTCCACGCGGAAAGAGAGCGAGATCCCCAGCTCCGCGATCCAGGGCCATGCTTCCGCGCGGGCGTCACCCGCGACGACGTCCGGGGCCATCGAAAGGAACATGCCGCCGACGCCCGCACTGACGAGGGCAAAGAGCACACCCGAGAAACGTGCCGCAACGCGATGCAGCAACGGCGCGGCTGCCGCGAGTACGCCGAAGATTGCAAGCGCGAGCGCGATCACGCTGACTCAACCTTGGTCAGCTGCCGCTCCATGCGAAATCCGTGCGTTCGAAGCGTCATCGTGCGTGGGGATAATGTAGCCCTCCAGTGGCTCGCGAGCAGGGCTTTCCCGGTGAAGTTGCGACCGGTGCATCGAACCGGAACGGGCGCCATCTGGCCCAAGGCGAGATCGACCGCACCGTGGCCCCGCCTTCCTGCCCGTCGCGCTGAAATTGCCTTCGCCCCGCAGCCTGGAGAGGGGGCGTCAAGTTCTGCCCCCGGGACGAGCGGCTACCGCAGGTCAACCTCGAGAAGGGCCGTTGCCACCGTTCGGGGGTCGAATCGTTCGTCGAGGCTCGACGCAATCGCCCCGGCCGTCCGCATGGCGCGCCCCTCGAACACGACGCGGTCGTTCACGGTGATGCGCACGGGCTGGTCAAGATCGACGAGGGCGTCGCTCAAGCGCAGCGTCAGCCGCTCCGGGGCATCCTCCACCGCCGCGAAGGGCCAGACGCTGGTGGCGGAAGTCCGCGGCCAGACGGTTGCGATCAGTGCGGCGGTGGAGG